>CAYNDN010000409.1:0-1310 GCA_964395075.1 uncultured Lentimicrobiaceae bacterium
TAAAAACTTCTCGATTGTTATTCCCTGTTTGGTTTTGGCTTGTCCAAGTTGGGGTCTTCCTCCGTCAGATGCTTCAAGGTTGGGGGTGTCTTTCGATCTTCCACAGGAAATCTTACGTTAAAACGGGTAATTTTAGATTTGGGGGGGGATACAGCAGCATGGCAAATTTTATGCCCGGCATCAATTAACACCTGTAACAAAAAAGCCCCGAACCAAAATTGATCCAAGGCTTTCTTTTACAATTTGTTACCCGACTAGGACTCGAACCTAGACCGACAGGACCAAAACCTGTTGTGCTGCCATTACACCATCGGGCAAAAGAACATTCCGCAAAAACGGAGTGCAAAGATAATACTTTTTGTTTTTTCCAAAAAAGTTTTCAAACTAATTTCTAATGATTCTAAAATACTTTGTTGCCATATCGGCTTATTTGCAAAGGATTTATGGCATCAATAAAAAAAGTCCCGCATTTTGCAGGACTCTTTAGCACATCTACATAAAAAAATCTGGTATGGTTTATAGGTTGAATTAGCACATTCCGGCAATCATCTCGCCAAATTTGCTGCGCTGCTTTAAGGTAAATTTCAGTTCGTTGCCTTCCGTGGTAATCAGGTTTAAACCGTTTCGTGAAAATAGTCCCTGGTTAAAATAAAGTACATCCCTGATGGCTTTGGGTTCTATTTCGAGGTCATGCTTACCGGCGTTGCCGTTGGTGCCCTTAAAATAAAGACGCTGGTTGGTGATTATCAGTTTTCCGGCAATAGTTTGGGAAGCATCCAGCAATAAGTTGCTATCTGTTGCTTTTACAACTATTTCGTTTGCTTTCAGGTCGATTTTCATATTATTGGAAATTATGGTTAATACTTTTTCAGAAATGGTGCCAAACTACCTAACACCCTGCTTATCCTTTATTTAGAATTCTACAAAAGAATAAAAGTGTCCGTTATCATCCTCCTTTGTTCGAAATCAAACACTTTAATGAACTGTATTTATTAAGACGCCACAAAGCAGTAATTGTTACAATGAATTTTTGCCATTATGATGATCCGTCAGGTGATGGATAAAAAGATAAAAGTGTATTATGTGCTGACGGACAGTTGGGTTGTTTGCGAGCGGATACTTAAGTTTTCCAAACGGCTTTATCAAAATATTCATCTTTTAGGCATGGCAAAAGTGGGCGCAATAGAATATAATTTATTTCTACTTTAACAGATTGATTTTCTATTTAGGTTGTTTCTATTTAAGCGAAACTAAAGTAAGTTGTTTACATTTGTATGATTATTATTATCTAATCGACTTACATTTTGTGT
>CAYNDN010000409.1:1320-2372 GCA_964395075.1 uncultured Lentimicrobiaceae bacterium
GTGTTATGAAAATTAAATACATCGACTTAATCGAGCAAACCTTTGATTTTCCCCAGGAAGAATTTAAGGTTGAAGATGGTGAGCTGCTATTCCATGATATCCCTTTAATGGAAATAATTAAACAGTACGGAACCCCGGTAAAATTAACCTATTTGCCCGAAATAAGTAAACAAATTCAAAAAGCAAAACGGCTGTTCAACGTAGCTATGGCCAAAGTTGACTACCAGGGAGAGTACGAATATTGCTACTGCACCAAAAGTTCACACTTTTCATTTGTGTTGGAAGAAGCCCTTAAAAACAATATTAACATTGAAACTTCTTCGGCCTTCGACATAAACATTGTAGAAGACTTATATCAGAATGGTTTGATTGATAAAGACATTTACATCATCTGCAATGGATTTAAACGCCCTCAATACCTTGAAAATATTACAAGAATAATTAACGAAGGCTTCAGTAATGTAATACCCATACTTGATAATATGGATGAGCTATCCTATTATGAGGAACACATAAAAGGTAAGTTTAAGGTAGGTATGCGCATTGCATCAGAAGAAGAGCCCATGTTCTCGTTTTATACTTCAAGGTTGGGCATCCGATACAACGACATTATTCCCTTTTATGATGAACACATTAAGAATAACCCGAATATTCAGCTGAAAATGTTGCACTTTTTCATCAACACCGGGATAAAGGATACAGCATATTACTGGAGTGAACTCAGCAAAAGCCTGAATGTTTATGTGGGTTTGAAAAAGATTTGTCCGGATGTGGACGCATTAAACATTGGAGGAGGCTTCCCGATTAAGCGTTCACTGGGATTTGAATACGATTATGAATACATGGCCGAAGAGATCATTGCCCAGATTAAACTCACATGCGAGCAAAACAGCATAAAGGAACCTGATATATTTACGGAGTTCGGATCCTTCACTGTTGGGGAAAGTGGAGCAGCCATCTATTCAGTTTTGAACCAAAAAAGGCAAAACGACCGCGAACTTTGGAACATGATAGACAGTTCTTTTATGACCACCCTGCCGGATTCCTGGGCC
>CAYNDN010000409.1:2382-5077 GCA_964395075.1 uncultured Lentimicrobiaceae bacterium
GTTTATCCTGTTGCCTATTAACAGATGGGATGATCCCTACCAGCGGGTTTTTATGGGAGGCCTCACCTGCGACAGCCAGGATTATTACAATGACGAAGCCCACTCCAACGCAGTGTTCCTGCCCAGATACGAGAAAGATAAAACCCTCTTCATCGGGTTTTTCCACACCGGGGCTTACCAGGAATCCCTGGGGGGCTATGGCGGCATACAGCACTGCCTTATCCCGGCGCCCAAGCACATCATTATCGATAAGGATGAAAACGGTGATTGGTTCCCCCGGCTTTTCGCCAAAGAGCAAAGTTATAAATCGATGTTGAAAACGCTGGGGTATTGAAGATTCACCAAGGATTACACAGAGAAAAACAGAGAAAGAAATATTGTGTGCAAATCTGTGGCATTGTTTTATATTTTGCCAATCCTTTCATGCGGGCAGTACCGGGTTTTTTATCTTTTTCCTTAGCCTGAAGGTTAGGGATACTGACAAAGTGGATAATCAAACTGTTAAAAACTGGGTTTGTGGGTTTTCTTAAGGAGACTACTCAAAGAAAACAATCTCCCCCGCTTCCAACATCCTAACCCGGTAAGCCCTGTTCGGCTGAAGTACCTGCAGCGTTGAAACCGACTTCTCTGGCCAGTTCACCTCAACACCTGCCACCTCCCTGATGATTTCAAACTGTGGCCTTCCCTGCGAAAACAAAACATCAATATCTACAGGTGTTCCGGATAATACCGGCAGCAACTGCCAGCCTGGTTCCAACAAGATTGGCGTTTCCTCCCGGGGGTATCCCGTATAACAAAATGTGGCCAAATCAGAAAGTTTAAGAAAATAACCCGCCCTGGTATCAGGAAAGAAATTGGGTGGGCTGTTTTGTCCGGCAAAGGCAAAGTTTTCACCATCTGAAAAAAATACCAGGCTGGTGCTCAAATCTCCCATCAAATAATCAAAGGTGCCCTCAACCGGTTCGTATGAAAACGAGAAACTGTTCCAGCCCACTCTCAGTTCCACGGGTACCTGTTCAGGTTCTACCGTCCATGCGTTTTCAATCTGGATGTTTTGAACCGAAATCGCAGCGTTAAAACCCTCCCAGCCAGTGTATTCCCCTTTTAATTGAAATTCGAGGAACGGCAACAGCAGCGAAAGGGTTGTTTGCTGCTGTTCGGCACGGCTGATTGTGGGGTCCGGAGAGCAGCTATTTTCCCCAATGGAACAAAAGAAATTATAATCTCCAAAATAGCAGTGTCCTCCACCATTAATGGTAATCAAAATCTTTTTCCCTTCCGGCACATTGTTGAACATCGGAAGCTGGTTTTCAGGAATAGGCGTTACGCAATCATTTTCGCCGGCAAATATCAGCACCGATCCTTTTGCAAGCGCAGCAGCATCAATGGCCGACGGGTCCGTCTCCGCAGGGGCAAAAGTGATTACCGTAGCAACATCTTCATTGTCTGCAGCCGCCAGAAAAGCCGCACCCCCACCCATGCTATGTCCCATTGCTGCGGCATTAGCGGAAACCTTCCCGTAAAAATCTGACCCTTCCTCCAGTCCCAGTGCTTTGATTTTATTGATTAAAAAGGCCATATCCAGGCCAAAATCTTCATGATCGGGAAAAGGAATAATAGAAGCCTCAGTTTTGGGAAAGGCCAGAATGTAGCCGTATGAGACCAGTGCTTCCCATAAATACTGGTAAGCGTCGTAATTCATGGCAAAGCCATGCCCAAAAACAATCAAAGGAAAAACACCATCTGCAACAGCAACATTGCTTCCTCCGATATCTGCCGGATAAAAGATTTCTGTGGGAATATTCCGGTTGTTCCGCTCGGGATCGCTGAATGTTGCGGATATATTCCCTATCTCCCAAATATCTTTACCCGCACTTTGCTCTTTTTGCTCCACAGCAGTGGATGTGTTCGCTGGTAACGTTTGATTTCCGAAATTTTGAGGCTGCGCACTCATTTTAACCGGAAAAAGGATAGCCACGATCAAAAGGTTTAGAATAAATAAGGGAATATGTTTCATAAAGTGTATATTTTAGATTTCAAAAATATGGAAAATCATTAAAGCTGTTTCTGCTGATGTTGTCCGGCGGCCTGAAGGGTGATATTGCCGAAGCCACGCTTCGAGTCCCGGATTCTCAAATCCGAGGATTCGGAACATGTTCGAGCTTCGCTCGGCATTTTTCCCCAAATTCATCCCGAAATTTCAGATAGCCGTCAGGTTAAGAAAGTAAATTGCAAATCCTTTCAAGCGAACGAAACCCGGTACGGGTTCAGATATTGTAGTATATCACTAGTAACAAAGACGTTACAACCCGGTACGGGTTGAGCGCATTAAAATTCAACCTAAAGCACAACCCATACTGGGTTGCGTAACCAATATTCTCGTCATTTGCTACAATACCTAAACCTCCTGTTTTGGCGGGACAGGAATTACCGGGTTTCGTTTTTGATCTTTTTCCTTAGCCTGAGGACTATGCGAAGCTTTAGTGGACAGAGAGGTCTGTTTTAATTAATTTGGCTATGATTTAAAACATTGTGGTTAGGAAAAGCTGCATAAATTGTTGATGTCATGTCGAACGAAGTGAGACATCTGTTCAATGAAATACCATCTGAGAAAACTCTTTTTAAGCAACCACAATAATTTTTAATGGTTCTACTACCATTTTTGTGGGTAAATTCTTCTTTGCTGATTAGTGTT
>CAYNDN010000410.1:0-5054 GCA_964395075.1 uncultured Lentimicrobiaceae bacterium
TTTATAAAATCCCTGGCTTGAGTGAACACGCTTTGCTGCGGGAATGGTAAGGCTTCCGGGCGCTGTTAGCACTTGAACCATAAACCCGTTGGTAGCTGGAATGATACCTGCAGGCGACGATGAAATATCAGCATAACTTTGATTGGCCTCATCCCAGATTTTGGCCACGCCGGCGATACCGGATAAGTTCCAGGCGGCATCAGCATCCCATGTAAGCGCGCTTCCAAACGGATTACCCAATAAATGCCAGCTTCGGTTGGTCTGGGCGCCTGTAATTGTTAGCCCTGCTACAGCAATGTCGTTTACATTCAGTTGTCCGGTAAAATACTTCGTTCCGCCGTTATTGTAAGCTGCCATATAGCCTTTGCCGGGTGTGAAATCATCATTGTCGTTCGCGGTGTACCAGTCAGGGCTTTCTGAGATATTTTTAAAGTTCACCCAAATATTTTCGGGCTCGTACCATGCGTAAAAGTCATAATCCGTTTCGGGTGAGGCGGTAAATGCCGGGTCGATGGCCTGTGCAGCCACCGGCGAGCTGAGGAAATGCCAGCCATCCTGCCAGTCATCCCAGTCGGCATCGGTTATTGTGCGTTCAAAAGTAGCATCCACTCCGGTATTGTTGTGGATTATCGAGCCGGTATTGGTACCACTCGATTTCACAATTAGCCCGCCCGTGCCGGCTTCGTTGCTGATTGAACCAGATACAGTGAGGCTGTAACCGGGATAAATCGCCAGAGAAGCTCCCGTCTGGATGGTAAGGTTGTTGGTTGAGGCGCTTGCTCCCTGAATAACAGGATCATTCGTTGTAGGGGGAATGATTACATTGGTTGTACCATCCGGTACACCAGAGCCAGTCCAGTTATCTGCCTCAAACCAATCATTGTCAGTTGCACCACTCCAGACTGCAAGTGATTTTATTCCCGTTACAATTAGTGCCATTTCTCTTGTAGCACCCGGAGAAGCCGTGCTCTTTCTTATGGCAACTTTGCCATTTGCATAATCGGTTGTTCCGGATAAATTGGCCTGGATATAATTGTTGGCACTTTGAAACCAATCGTCTCCGGGTTCTGCAGGAATATGTGGGTTTAAAACATCCAGGTTATTATATGGAAATGCGGTTAAAAGTGGTGCGTTTTGCTCCAGTTTCATGGAAAAATTATAAACCAGTCTGCTTGTTGGGTCATCAAGCTCATTCCATTGCTCTTCCCCTTCATCATCCACCCAACACAAAGAAGCTCTAACGCCTTCATCCCCAAAGGCAAAATGGTTTACAATTTCATCCTCTTCATCGTTAGCAGGATTATCTGAAATCATTATCATTTTAGCCGTGCCGCCAGCCAGATTATCTTGCTTAATAATATTGGCTGCTTTTTCAAGGTTCAAAATCCCCCATCCAAATTTAGCATCGGGTCCATTACCGGAGGCATCATCATCGGCACTATGAAGCAATAGCGCTTTGAGCATTTCGGCTTTCATGTAAGAGCCGTTTAAAGAATAATAATACTCTTGCAAAAGCAATGCACCAGCTGCAGCGGCAGGAGAAGCATAAGATGTTCCTTCCGAAGTAGGGTCGTTTATCGCATACCCATTATCAGGTGTGTAAAGCGGAACATCAACCCAAGTACCTAATGTTACAATGTCTGGTTTTATTCTGCCATCATCAGTAGGTCCCCAATTGCTAAACCATGTCATTGTGTTATCTCCTTCAACAGCACCAATAGTTACAACGTTTTTACTGGCTGAACTCCCGGTTATAAGATCAAACCCGCCATCAACAGGATTTCCATTATCATCCTGTTCATTACCCACGGCTATAAATGGCAAATAAAATGGTTTTGATTTAAGTAGTGCATCCCAGGCCTGGCTTGTTTCATCATACGCTCCAAACACCCACTCGTCCATTGAGTTGTCATTGGCGTAACCATAAGAGTGATTTGAAATTAAATACCCATCAAAGGCAAAGCCATCCATTTCATCGAGATCATCATCCCAATCATAGTTTAGAGTTGTCGCATTGTGAGCAATGCCCCGGGCGGTCGAACCCGTACCCGAGATGATATTTCCTACCATTATCCCTGTTACAGCTTGCATATGAGCATTACCTCCAGAACTACTAACTGTTTGATCAGGCTGCATTGCTACTTTACCCGGAGTGCCTGCAAACAATTCATGGTTTGCATTTACCTGGCCACCGTCCCAAACTCCGGCCACCATATTCGTGCCCGTAATGTCAACGCCAATACTTCCACCAGAATACAATTCAATTGCTTTTGTGTTTTCAGCTTGGTAAATATCTTTTGTGGTAATGTATCTGGGCTTACCTTCTTTGGTAACATTATACAAAAAATAAACCTTTCCATCTTTTGTAAAAGATATTTTGGCTTCCGGGTTTGCCTCGAGATAATCTGCAATACGTTTCTCACGTTCAGCGGTGTAACGCTCAATATGATTTGCAGATATTGCAAGGTCATTTTGGTTCATCAAGGCTTTAATAGCCTCTCTTTGTTCAGCAGTTTGACCAAACAAAGCAAAGGAAACCAATACAGCAAAAAATGTCAGAATTGTTTTCATGCTAATTTGTTGACTAATTGTGATTTATGGAGTTATTCGCAAAAACTATCTTTACTAAAAGTGTTATACCATCTTTTTATACCATACCCTGCGCCCAGTGCCAGCAAAATGCCAATGCCACCTGCGATGGGTGCGCCTCCGCCGGGTACATTTCCTGAGCCACCATGACCGGGAGGTGGCGGTGGTGGATCCTGGGCTGTTAGTGGCAACATGGTTATTGTAAGCAATGCAAATAACACAATCAACGATTTTATCTTCTTCATATCAGTTTATGTTTTTTAATTTTTATGTAGTTTAAAGTGTGTTAAGCCATGCTGTGTATTAATTCTAAGCAAATAAATGCCGGTTGCAAGGTTCAGGGTAATGGCCTTATCCGAAGTAGTAACTTCGGCAAGCCGCTGGCCGGTCACATTGAAAACCTCTACTGTTACCACGCCTTCAGTGTTCAACAGATTCAGCGTGTTTTGATTGAAATATGCGCTGATATTATTATCCTGCGGGATTTCTACTTCCTCTCCAAATTTCAGCTTAAACCTTAAAGGATCATCACCATCGGAGGAGGTGAAGCTATAGGTGGTAGTTTTATTCAGGTTGGTCAAAGCACCGGTTTTGAGGTCGTGCAGGTAGGCACTGGTTGTAAGCGACTCCATGCCGCTGACTTCGATGCGGAACTCGCTGCCCGTGTTTTTCACAAACCCAAGCATGATCTCGGTATCTTCACTGATTTCAGGAGTTGAGTTGGTGGATAGCTTTGTGTTATCAGCAATGGAATAAAACGATGGAGCATGACCTTTGAGGAAAACACCATCGAGCATGATGTCGAAATTTTCGGTGGCTTTCGAATTGATAATGATCCTGCTTGTCTGCGCATTACCTTCAGCAACGCTGATGGCTTTTAACTCCAATCCGGCGTAAGTGCTTTTATAAAATCCCTGGCTTGAGTGAACACGCTTTGCTGCGGGAATGGTTAAGCTTCCGGGTGCTGTTAGCACTTGAGCCATAAACCCGTTGGTAGCTGGAATGATACCTGCCGGGGACGATGAAATATCAGCATAACTTTGATTGGCCTCATCCCAGATTTTGGCTACGCCGGCGATATCGGATAAGTTCCAGGCGGCATCAGCATCCCATGTAAGCGCGCTTGCAAAGGGATTACCCAACAAATGCCAACTATAGTAGGTCTGCTTTGCACCGGAAACGGTAAGCCCTGTAATACTTGCATCTTCGGTATTTAATTCGCCGGAGAATTGCTTTGTGCCACCGCCATCATAAGCTGCCATGTAGCCTTGCCCAACTTCAAAATTGGTGGAACCATTGGCTGTGTTCCAGGTCGGTGGGGTTGTGGTATTTTTATAGTTCACCCACATATTTCCGGGTTCGTACCAGTAGTAAAAATCGTAAGGGTCAGTTGTGAATGAAGGGGCAATAGTATGGGATGTCATGGGCGAACTGAGAAAATGCCAGCCATCCTGCCAGTTGGCCCAATCGGCATTGTTCATATAGCGCTCGAAAGTGGCATCCACTCCGGAAGTGGAATGGATTAATGAACCGGTATTGGTGGCATCGGATTTTACAACAAGGCCGGACGTACCGGCATTATTAGTGAGTGCGCCACTCACAGTGAGGAATTGTTCTGCAGGTACTGTCAGTTTTTTACTGCTGTTAATGGTTAGTGCGCCACTAACCAAAGTAAGTTTCGATGCATCGGAAGTACCTAAAAGTACATCTGTCCCATCAATTGTAAGATTATTGAAAGTGGTAGCTACACTGCCTCCAATAGTTTGTAAACTTGATCCATTGAAAGTGACCAGGTCAGTGCCTCCTGTAAAGGTTCCGTTGTTTGTCCAATCGCCGCCCACATTCAAATTTAGGCTGTTTGCATTTAAAGTACCACCCGAAATCGTAACATCATTTAAAACCGTAAGTCCATTAGTAACCAACTTAGCTGTAGGTGAATTGCTTGTATTGACTACCAAATTATTGATTGGAACTGTGCTATTTATCCGAATGGTTTGGCTTGTAGAAGTTGAAGCATTTCCTATTTGCAATGTGCCACCAGTGACATTATATGATCCCGCTTCAATCCTGACATCTTGAGTTTCACTGGATGCGTGGTTCCGAATAATTATTGTGCCCCCGCTCCATGTAAAAGAAGTATTGGGGTTTATATTTAAGCTTACAGTAGATGTACTTGTACCTGTTCTTAGGGTGATAGTACCTCCTGAAATTGTAATATTTCCAGTCGAAGTTTCAACATTATTTCCCATTATTCCCCTGCCAATATTAAGTTGTCCTCCTTCAATTTGGATTTCTCCATTGTTTAGGTACTGTAAAGTTTTTGAGCCAGTGATATTTATACTTCCGGAAGAAAGACGTAATTGGCCTCCATTGGCTAACCAGGAACCACTGCTGTTCATTGTACCACCATTGTTCCACAAGGCACTTGTGCTATTAATTTGAGCACCACCAAAGGTTGTAAAAGG
>CAYNDN010000411.1:0-5054 GCA_964395075.1 uncultured Lentimicrobiaceae bacterium
AATTACGACAAGGCTATTGAAGGATTGAACAGGCTTGACAATTAATGCTTGCAAAAAAAAAACTTATATTGATGAAGATCAGGATTTTTCATACTCATTTTTAAGCATCATAATTTCTTCGAGCGGCCCGGCAGTCAGTTCTTTTAGTTTTTCAAGGTCGGCTTCGAAATCGCTGTTTGCCGGATCACCTCCATCAGAAATTGCCTTCGCCCTGTTTTCAAAATCCTGAATAAACTGGATAACTGGATCTTCTTCAGGGATAAAATGTCTGAAATCGGATTTTATGGTATGAACGCACAACTTTAGGTGTGAATAATTTCCTGTTTTGATTGATTCCGTAGCTTCCTCCAAATATTTTTGATAATTTGATGGTACTTCATTTAGAATAATTTCCAATATGGCTTCTTTGCCCAAGGATTCCAAAAGGCCAATGTAATATTCAGAATCAAGTTTTAAATATTTGTACGTGCTCATATCTTTTTATTTTTTTCCAAAAGTAATAAAAATTGGTGCCTGATTATACCATCAAAAACAATTTAAAATAAATTAAAAGAAGCAAGGTGTTGGAGTGTTACCTGATCTTTCCTTTTAAATCATTTAGTTTGCAGCCGGTATTTGCATACGAACAATTACCACAAGTGCTTTTTTCCTTTTTCGCAAAAAATCTGATCAGTTTAACAACAGTTATTGTTATGGTAACAAACAGTATAAGGTATGTTAAAACTTCCTGTATCATCCAATAATTAAATAAGTAAGCTACCTATTTGATAAACAGCCAATGCCAATAAATATGCAAGTCCGGTAGTGTAAACGGCGAGAAATGTTGCCCATTTCCAACCGCCTGTTTCTTTTTTTACTGCGGCCACAACTGCCACGCAAGGGAAATATATGAGTACAAATACCAGGAATGCCAATGCCGCAGCAGGCGTAAAAACCAGCTTACCTTTGTTTGGCCCTTCCTGATGCACCTGTGTGCTGATTTTTTGAACCAGACTTTGATTATCCACATTTGCATCATTGGTTTGGTATAAGACTCCCATGGTACTAACCACGATTTCTTTTGCTGCTGAACCTGTGATCAGACTGATTCCCATTTTCCAATCGAAACCAAGCGGATAAATAGCCGGTGCAACCCAGTGGCCCAATTGCCCGATAAATGAATTTTCGAGTCGGTAGGCTTCCTTTTCCATTTCGATTTTTCTAATTTCCTGAGCCAGCTCTTCACGAAGATGTTCAACTTCCGGTGCCTGCGTTATCTGATCAAACTCCGCAATCTTTAATTTGTATTGGTAATCGGTTTCCATGATTTTGGTATCAAATTCAGCCATCATATCCCTGTTTAGCGGGAAATACCCGGCAGCCCATATCAGGATAACAGCAAGAAGGATAACTCCCCCCATTTTTTTGATGTATTGCGAACCTTTAAACCACATGTTTTTTAGTATGGCTTTAAAAGTTGGCAGCCTGTAAGGTGGAAGTTCCATGACAAACGGAGCTTCTTTTGATCTGAAAATTACTTTTTTGAAAATGATGGCGATAATAGCTGCTAGCAATATTCCTGTGCCGTAAATCAGGAAAAGAATAGTTCCGGGATTTGTCGGGAAAATAGCTCCGATGATGAGTATGTAAACCGGAAGCCTTGCGCTGCACGACATAAAAGGATTGATCAGGATGGTAAGAATTCTGTCGTTTTTCGATTCAATTGTACGGGTAGCCATGATGGCCGGAACATTGCAGCCAAAACCCATTAGCAAAGGAATGAAAGAGCGGCCATGTAGCCCGATTTTATGCATCACCCGATCCATGATAAAGGCCACCCGGGCCATGTAGCCCGTGTCTTCCATAAACGAAATAAAGAAAAATAAAATGAGTATGTTAGGTAAAAATACAAGCACACTTCCAACACCCGAAATGATTCCGTCGTTTATGAGGTCTTTTAACATGCCGTCGGGCATGATTTGGGTTATGAGATTGCTGATGAATCCAACGCCGGCTTCGATCCACTGCATGGGATATTCCCCAAAAGTGAAAGTGCTGTAAAACATCAGCCACATGAAAAACAGGAAAATCGGTAACCCAATAATTTTGTGGGTCAAAAAAGTGTCGATAATCTCAGTTTCTGTTTTGTTTCTTCGTTTGTGCTTGTTTTCGTGATAGGTTTCTTTTAAGGCACCGGATATAAAACCATACTTAGCATCAGTGATCAGCGTTTCGGTATCCTCCTGAAAATCCTTTTCAAGGGTTTCGATTTCCCCCCGGGCCACGGATTTTATATTGTTATAGGTTGGTAATTTGCCAAGGGAGAAGTGTGTGGATTCATCTTTTTCAAGCAATTTGATTGCATAATACCTCGATGAGATTTTATCTGTTAAAGATTTGGTCTTCCAGATTTCCTGCTGGATTTTCCTGACAGACCGTTCCATTGTTTTGCCATAATGAATGTGAATGTGCCGTAATATTGGATCGCGATCTTCAAAAACATCAATGGCTTTTTCAAACAGTTCCGACACGCCTTTTCCCCTGGAACCCACAGTAGGAATAATAGGTATTCCCAACATCTTGCCAAGCATCTGATAATCGAAATGATCACCTTTTGCCTGTAGTTCATCGTACATATTTAGGGCAATAATTACCTTTATGTCCATGTCGATGAGCTGGGTAGTCAGGTATAGGTTGCGTTCCAGGTTTGAGGCATCCACAACATTTATTACAATATCAGGAAATTCGCTTAGGATATGCTTCCTCACAAATAATTCTTCAGGAGTATAGGCACTTAGAGAGTATGTTCCTGGTAAATCGACAAGATTGAATTTGTAACCGTTTAATGAAAACCGGGCTGTCTTGGCATCAACAGTTACACCACCGTAGTTTCCCACCTTTTCACGGGATCGTGATGCATGATTAAATATGGTTGTTTTTCCTGAATTCGGGTTGCCAACAAATGCAATTTCAATGGTCTTACCTTTTTCAACAGCTTTGCGTTTTAGCGTTTCATTATCTATTGTTCCATTAAAATCATTGACCGGGATCGTATTTTTTAATTCTTGTTCTGTAAATACATTAACCAGCCTTGCCTCACTTCGACGGAGTGACACATCATAATTCAACAGCCTGTATTCGATGGGGTCACGGAGAGGTGCATTTTTTATCACTTCAACCTGCTTACCTTTAATAAAGCCCATTTCGGTGATGCGTTTTCTAAAGGCACCACGTCCCTTGACCTTGGATATGTATCCGCGTTCTCCTTCTTTAAGATCACTTAAGTTCATTTAATATCCCCGATGAAAGTATTCTAATTTAGAATAAATTAAAATTGCAAAAATAGGTAATTTTCGATATGTTAAATCAAATTAACAATCGCAAAGCTGTAAAATATGAAATTTAGAATGGGATAGCTATTTGGGGCGTAACCTGTTGATTACATATCAAATAAGGTAGCTGCTATTTAGAACGGTAAACACAAGGATGAGTATGTTATGAAATGTAATTTAAAAGGGACATTGAAAAGTGAAGCTCATTTGAAAATTGAAACTACAAACTTGTGATATCCATGGTGCTCCTGTCACTGTTTTCGCTGTAAAGACTGTAATGGAATACTTTGAGCAGATTTACAATCCTGAAACCCCAATGTGCTTTAAACAGTTCATTTATTTCCCATACAGCAATTTTTTTGGCATCACGCAACGGTTTCTGGTAAAGGAGAACAAAATCCTTCATATCCTGATATATATCAGTAAGGCCGTCGGCAATGCTCCCTTTTATGGCTTCATTGAGCGGATTGTCGTTTTCAATGAACCAGAATTCATCATCCTTCTGAAGCTTCTCACGAATTTCGTTGAAGATATTCTGCCACTGTTCCTCTGTTACATATTTTTCGTTGGCTTCAAAATTTTCAGGCTTAATGTTGGGCAACACTGAACCTCTTACATAAAGTAGTGGAAGGGCTTTGTGCATATAATCAAATATTTGCTGTTTGTTGTATTTTTCCATTTCTTCGATAAACAGGCAATACTTTTGCGCAACAGCAAGAAACTCAAGTACAAACGGCGAATAAACCGGTTCATTTAATACTTCATCATTTTCCTTCATTGTTACCTTTTTATGGTTCTGACAAATTCAATTTCCTTAAACACTAAAAATTTGTTATCCTTGTTAACTTCCCAACCCGCATTCGGCGAGGCAAGTTCAAAACTCACCCTCCCGCTTTCTTCGCCTTATAGCCTTCTTTAATTAAAATATCAATGATCTTATCTCGCATGTCACCTTGTATGATGATTTCACCATCTTTTGCTGAACCTCCGGTTCCGCATTTGGATTTGAGCAATTTGGCCAAATCTTTTAAATCATCATCTGAACCAACGAAATCGGTAATTAAAGTAACAATCTTTCCTTTTCTTTTTTTCCTGTCGAGCCAAACTTTTAATTGCTGTTGGTTGGGCGGAAGGGATTCCTGATCATGCTTATCATCAAATTCATAGTCGAAATCCGGGTTGGTTGAGAAAACCACATCACCGGTTATTTTTTTAAATTTCTTAGCCATACTTTCATGAAATTTCCGGCAAAGATAGGAAAACCATCAGGTACTCATAAAAAGTAGGTGAGACGAATGAGGTCTGTTCAAAAGATTTTGCGGGCTGATCTTTTAGACTGAATAAAAATTAGCTCTATCATCTAAGAAAAATAAACATATTGAGGATTTATTCATTTTAAAAACTGTACTTTCGTGGATCGAAAAAACAGTTAAAAACTCTTAAATTACATCAAAAGATATGGCAAAAGTAAAAGGTGCTATAGTGGTTGACAAAGAGCGCTGTAAGGGATGCGAAGTTTGCGTGCCGGCATGCCCAACTCATGTCATCGAACTGGCAAAAGAAGTAAATGGCAAGGGTTACCATTATGCTTATATGGCAAACCCTGATGCATGCATTGGATGCGCTAATTGCGCCATAGTTTGCCCTGACGGGGTAATTTCTGTATATAAAGTTAAAAAATCAGCTTAGTTAAATTCAAAAAAACCATACATTAAAATGGGTGAATTAAAATTAATGAAAGGA
>CAYNDN010000412.1:0-5049 GCA_964395075.1 uncultured Lentimicrobiaceae bacterium
TTGGTGGCAACGGTATCAGCTTTGGCAGCAATTTCGAGCTGGCGTTGCTGCATCATAAAATTTTGCACCTGCAGGTAAACGTCCTGTTCAAAGTCGATACGTTCCTGCTCAACGGCGGTGCGCACAATTTCCCGGTCCGACTCAGCCATTTTTATGCGTCCCTTGGCCAGGCCCCAATCCAGGATCGGAATGGAAAGCCCCAGCGACACCTGCTGCGAATTTTGGGGATTCTGATAAACATCGCCGAACTGCTCGGCGTTTTGCGAAAGCCCGTACTGGGCATACAGGTTGGCACTAAAGCGATCGGTAGTCTGGGCACGGTTCACCTCGCGGTCGGCTTCCAGCAACCGGCGCTCAAAGGCAAGCATCGACGAATTGTTGAGTTTGGCCTTAGTAACTGCCTCGTCTATTTTAACATCAAAAAAGGTGATTTCCTTTACCGGCGGAATCAACTCCACGGGGGTTTCATCTTTCAACCGAAGGTATGATTTTAACTGGAACATCCGGTTTTCGAAATCAATGAGATTACTTTCGACGGCAGCCTGTGCCTGCAGCAAACTCAACTCAAGTTGCAACAGGTCGTTTTCCGGGATTTTTCCGAGGTTAAAACGCCCTACGCCAATTTTGTATAGCGTGTCGTAATTGGCCTCATTTTGCTCCTGGATTTTTTGCCTGATTTGTGAAATCAGCAACCTGAAAAAATAGTCGGTAGCTGTAATGGCTATCTGCTCCACATCTTCGAGATACTGCTGCTTGGCCTCACTATATTTTATGGGATCGATCTTTTTGGACCATTTGTAGGGGTTGAAAGTGAAGATGTTTTGCTGGTAACCCAATACCAGTGGAGAACTGAGCCAGGCTGCAGAATCAGAATCTAAGTAATCGATGCGTTGCAATTGAGAGGAAAGAAAAACGCTCCCTCCGGTAAGCCCAACATTTTTTCTCAATGAAATCCCAGCGGAGGTATTGGCCTGCGATATTTCGCGGAAAGCATCGGAGCCATCTGGTTGTGTAACGCTGATGATAGACCGGTTGAAATTGGGGATTGTTGCATCGAGACACAATTCGGGTAGCAGTTCGGCCCTGGAAGTACGCATTTCCCAAAAAGCTTTCAGAAACCGGTTTTTGGCCGATAATGCATCGGGCGATTGGGTTTGGGCAATCCGGATAACCTCTTCGAGGGTTAGCTGCCGTTGCAATTCCTGGCTTACCAATGGTTGCGAAAATACTATGATTAGAAGCGTTGTAAATATTTTATATTTTATCATGGTAAATCTTTTGAACTAAGCTTTTATTAATCGAATAATGTTTTTTGAGTTGGGACAGTCCTGGTTTTATGTGCAAATTTTAGCGGTTTCCCTTGTATAGTTATTATATCTTTTTGAGCTTTTAAAAAACGTGTAACCTGCTGGGTTTTCCAGTCTATATTTAAAGTTTCTATAATTTTTTTCGCCGTGTAAACTCCTTTTGTTAACAATTCAATAATCTTTGCTTCGCTGTCATTCAGCGCAGGTTCTTCAACCATCGATGGTGTCTCTGCTTTCGTTTCGTAACTAAGAAGATTTCCTGAATCATTAACTGCTTTTCCTCCTTTTGAAATCAAAATATTGTTTGCGTTTTTTTCGTCCGGATTTGATTTTCTAACGTAAATGTCCCTTCCTTTTCGCAATCCGTCCATTACACCTGACCAGGTGCCACCTTTTTCGCCCGATTCGGCAACGTAAATTTCTGATGCGAGGCCGTAAATAATTGGGTTGCGCCCCATAGCCAGTTGTACACTCCAGGGGGCTTTGGGGTGGTAGGTGCTCAACACCAATACATCGCCTTCAACAATTTGCTTATAATATTTTTTGTAGCCCGATTGGAAGGTTGCAATGCCCTGAGGAAGAACAATTATACTCTGGCCTTTGTATTTCAATGCCGAATCAAGAGCCTGTTTATCCACACCTTTGGCAAAACCGCTAACAATAACTTTATAATCTTTTGATGCATTTTTTGCAACATGATCGGCGAAATTCAACGAAATATCATTTGCATTGCGTGATCCAACAATGGCAATAGATTTCTCTTTCATTATTTGCAAATTACCTTTTGCGTAAATCAGAGGCGGGGCATAAGTGCGGCCCAGGTTCTTTTTTAAAGTTGGCGAGTAATCTTTGGAAGTAATGGGCAGAATGTTGTAACCCTGGTTTAAAAGGTCCTCAACCAGGAATGCGTAATTTGAGAGTTCTTTTTTGGCCTCTTCGAAAAGGCTTACTTCATTTGGATTCAAATCATAATCGTGTTGCCAGGCCGAATGATCCAAATCAAAAAAGTCAACAATTGATTTGTTTTGTTCAAACAGCCGGACAATGATCTCATTTTTCTTTTTGGTTTTAATTTTTAGAACGTGAGACAAAGCCAGCCAGTATGTTAATTCTTTATTCATATTTCAATCGGTTAAATATCTCCACCAACGGTTCTTGCTATTACCAGTGGTGCTATTTTTAAAACTCCAAATTTAGTTAAAACATTGCCAATTTCTTTCATGGTAGCACCACTATCAAAAATGTCATCAAAAAGCAATACCGATTTTCCGGTTAATTCGTCGGGATGCGTGTAGGTAAATTTGTTTTCAACATTTTCTTTTTTCAGATATGCATTTTTAAAAATTTTTTGAGCCTGCGACTTTTTGGTTTTTATCAGTTTGTGGGATATTGGAATTTTAAGAACCTTTGATAGTTTCAAGGCAAAATTTTTAACCAGATCGCCAGATTCAGTTGGTGGAACATAAACCATCATATCAAATTTTTCATTTCCGAATTTTTTCCGGAAAGCCTTAAGGGTTAGTTTAAGCAAAAAATCAGGAAAATCTCCGCCATTTTCGTATTTGCTTCGGTGAATTGCCTGCCCGACATTAGATACTCCGTAATAACTTGATGCTACACCATTTACAATTTTTGATTTTGATAAATGGTGATCCAATAAAATGAAAAAATGTTCTTGTTTTTCATCAGGCAGCTTTTGGATTTTTTCTTCCAGGATTTCAATATTTTCATAACAAATTGCTTTTCCTCCTTCCTCTCCGATCAGGATTTTATTATCATCATCCAATGTGAGGTAATACTTGTGTTCTTCGGCCTGCCTTGTTGTTTTTGGAGCGGTGTGAAGTGTGGGGAAATAGCTTTGCCTAAAATTTGATAATTGCTTTTTTGCTTTATCACCAATATTTAAGGCAAGCGTTTGCAAATTTGTATTATCACAATTTTTATCATCATATGGGGAATCATCGCCCAAATAATCGCACAAAAATTTCATTCTTGGACTTTTGAGATTAACATAAGCAATCATCGAATGAAGTTCCTTTAATTTTTGATTTCTAAGCTCATCAAAGGCTTTTGTGTTGAGGACGGGGGCATTAAACTGATATTCGTATTTTTTACATTTTCCATACAAAACCTCCCTGATGATTCCCTGTTCGATTAGGTCGGCTTTAATAACTCTAACCTGGTTTGATTTAAAATTTGTAGCTTTAATAATTTCCTGTTCGCCCAATGGTTCCTGTTTGAGCACACTGATAACTTTTTTGTAATGGTTCAGCCCCGGGCGGCCTCCATCAATAAAAGCTTTTGGAAGTTTGTAATCTTCTTCTGTTCCGTTTTTATCTTTGGAGGAGTTATAAAACAAAATTAAATAACTTGGTTGGCCGTCTCTTCCTGCTCTTCCAATTTCCTGATAATAATGTATTGGAGAGGCCGGTATTTGTGTGTGTATAATGAAACGGATGTCGGGTTTATCAATTCCCATTCCGAGGGCATTTGTCGAAATAACAGCCTTCCACTTATTTTGCATCAAGCCGTTTTCAATTTCCTTACGCGATTCGGCATCAAGCCCGGCATTGTATTCGATTGTGTTAATGCCCAAAAAGCTGAACCAACGCGAATATATTTCAGTATTTACTCTTGTTCCGGTATATATTATTCCGTTTCCTTTTAAGCGGGACAAATGCTCGGCCAGCCACAGCAATTTTTCATCTTCCGAAGCTACTTTTATCACGAACAACCTGAAATTTTCCCTGATCAGTTTTCCGCGAATGGTTTTGATGTTTCCCGATATTTGTACTTCGATATCTTTCTGCACACGTTTGGTTGCCGTTGCTGTTGTGGCCAATACCGGCAAATGATTTGGCAATAATTTCACAAGGTTTATAATCCTTCTGAAGGCTGGTCGGAAATCGTGCCCCCACACCGAAATTGTGTGTGCTTCGTCTATAACCACCATCGCCAGATTCATTTTGCGGGTAGCCTCAATCCACTCCTGGTTTTCCTGCCGTTCGGGAGCAATATAGAGAATTTTGAGTTTTCCGTTTACGGCATCCTCAATGGTTTGTGTGTTTTCTTCCTTGCTTTGTTCCGAATTGATATAGCGTGCCTCGATGCCTTTTAGGTTTAAAGCTTTTACCTGGTCTCTCATCAAAGCAATTAGTGGAGAAAAAATAACGGTGAGTCCTTGAAATTGTGTGGCAGGAAATTGGAAACAAAGCGATTTTCCGAAACCTGTTTTTTCGATTAATAAAACCCTTTTCCCCTGAAATAATAAATCAATGGTTTCCCACTGTTTATCAAAAAAACGATCGAAACCAAAAGTATTTTTTAACCTTATTTCAGCTTCTTTTCTATTCAAGGTTTTATTTGTGAGTCATTTTATTTTAATCAAAAAAAAATTAATCATGCCTGAGCGATGTTACCGGATCCTGGTGTGCAGCCCTTCGTGCCGGCATGAGGCCGAAAACAATGCCCACAGTTGCCGATACACCAAATGATATCAGGATCGACATAAAAGAAACGATGGTGAGGATATCGGTAACCTCCATGATTACCTTAGCCAGGATCACCCCGAGTATCACCCCGATGAAACCACCGGATATACTGATGAGTGTTGCCTCTGCCACAAACTGAAAAATGATGTCGGTTCTTCGGGCTCCCATGGCCATTCTCACACCGATTTCGCGAATCCGCTCCATCACCGAAGCCAGCATAATGTTCATGATTCCGATACCGCCAACGATGA
>CAYNDN010000413.1:0-5048 GCA_964395075.1 uncultured Lentimicrobiaceae bacterium
AATGAAAAATAATTGTCATGTCGAACGAAGTGAGACATCTGTTCATTAAAACACCAATTGGAAAATATGTCTTAAGCAAACCACATTATTTTATATTAGAGCCAAAATTTTTTGTTGAAAATCAGTTTTACCCCTTCCTTTCCCGACGGGATCAGGGTTAAAAAAGCTTTGAAAATGAAATCATAGCGGCTTTTTGGACAGCCTATGACGGATTAATAATCTGCAATTTTCATTATTAATACGCCGATAAGGGAAAACCTTTATCTTAGCAACACTGATTGTTAAAACTTAAAATTTATGAATCAACTGAAATGCCTTCTGCTCAGTCTGCTGATGCCTGCCTTACTCTTCGCTCAAAAATCAGAAAATCTGCACCAGCACTACAATAACGAACTCCGGACTTTTAAAGAAGCCATGATCAGGAGTGAGCAAATGAATCCCGATACCAACATAGATGTAAAGTTTTACCATCTTGAATTGGATATAAGCATTGGCGCTCCTTTCCTACAGGCAACTTCCACCATTATTTTTGAGCCGAAAGCCGAAAACCTCAATGAGATTTCTCTTGACCTGCACGGCTCATTGGAAGTAGAAAGTATTTCCGGCCCGGTAGTTTCATTTGAACATAGCAGCCCTGAGTTAAAAATCTATTTGGATGACTCTTTTAATCAGGGAGAACCCGTAGAACTTTCAATTCATTACCAGGGTGTTCCTGTATTGGCAGGCGGTTATAAAGGTATGCGATACGAAACCCATGGTAGCAACGAACCTGTAATCGCAACACTTTCCACTCCATTCGTTGCACACTACTGGTTTCCATGTAAAGACGGCCCTTCTGATAAACCCGATTCGGTTTACATCGACATCAAAATCCCGGACACAATCATCGATGGAGTTCCTTTGAAAGGAGTTTCCAATGGTGTATTGGAAGGAACAGAGATTGTTGGTAATAAGAAAGTTTTTAAATGGCGGCACCGCTACCCGGTTGTTACCTATTATATGATGGCGGCTGTTTCAAATTACGAAACAATCGAAGAAACTTATACAGGAAATTATGGAGAGGAATTCCCATTGACCTACCATGTTTTTAATGAAAGCTACAATTCGGCACTGCAGGGAGTTCAGGATATGCCGCTTGCCATGGATGTTTTCTCAGACCTGTTCGGGGTTTACCCTTTTGCCAATGAAATATATGGTATGACACAGCTTGGGTATTATGGAGCCATCGAAAACCAGACCAATACCATCATCAATAACATGAGTACAGGCTGGTTCATGATTTCGGTGCATGAACTGGCACACATGTGGTTTGGCGATATGATTACCTGCGCAGATTGGCATCATGGCTGGTTGAACGAAGGATTTGCTACCTATTCTGAGGCGCTCTATGTGGAAGCCCAGCAGGGTACAAATGCATATCTTAGTTATATGCAGGGCGAAGAATATTACAATGGCGGATCATTATACGTCGAGAATATAACGGATACTTTCAATATTTTCCAACCACTCATTTATAGTAAGGGCTCCTATGTTTTGCATATGTTGCGTGGCGTTTTGGGAGATGAGGCCTTTTTTGCTGGTGTCAAAAACTATGCAACTCATCCTGACCTCACGTATGGACAGGCCACCAGTGAGGATTTGCAGATCATCATGGAAGAAGCCGCTGGTTATGATCTCGATTTCTATTTCGACCAGTGGATTTACGACGAATATTTCCCGGTTTATAAATACAACTATCTGAATGAGCCTTCCTCAAACATCTCCTATGTTTCCCTCAAACAAACGCAGGAAGAAGCCGGCAGACGACCAATGTTCGAAATGCCTGTTCAACTGAAACTGTTTTTGCAAAATGGAACTGATACACTTATCACGGTTTGGAATGACCTGAAAGTTCAGACTTTTGAACTTGAGCTGGAGTCAGATATCACCTTTGTGCAAGTGGATCCATATGGTTGGCTGCTGGATATTTCAACGTATGATCCGGACTTGATTGTTGAGCTTAATGATCTCGATGAAACCAATGGTATCTGGATATTCCCAAATCCTGTAAAAAACGAACTAAATATTAAAATTGACCCTGGTTCAAAATTCAATGAAATTCGGATTTACAGTTTGGGTGGAAAAGTTATATGGAGTAAACCCTTGATTACATTATCTGAACAAATTGATATATCGGAATTAAAAACTAGCACTTATATTCTAAAAGTCGTGGGCCAAAATTCAGCAAAAGTTCAAAGATTTGTAAAGCATTAATAAAGATGAATTTTAATCTTGCCGTCAAACTCATTATTCTTTTTGTTTTGGCTCATACCTTTATGGGTTGCCGAAATATGAAGATGAATGAGGAAAATCAAAATCGATTGTACTACCCCAACTCAAAACCCCTCACCCGCTGGTGGTGGTTTGCTTCTGAAATTCAAAAAAATGATGTTGCCTATCAGCTGGACTGGCTTAAGGAAAACAATTTTGGCGGTGTGGAGATCGCATTCATTTATCCTGAAAACGGGGATACAGCAGCTCCACGTCTGGAATATCTTGGACCGGAGTTTTCAGATGTTGTGGATTATACCAAAGCATATGCTGACAGCCTTGGGCTGCATTGTGACTTCACCTTCGGGACCCTCTGGCCTTTTGGTGGAAGCTTTGTGGAAAACCGGGATGCCACCAAAAAATACGGGGATACAGTCTGCCAGCAGTGGATCAGGTTTTCGTGGGAACATCCGGTTAAGGGAAGGGTACTGAACCACATGGACAAAATTGCCCTGGAAAGGTACGCTGAGAAAATGCTGGAAGGACTGGGAGAAGCGATGGATGGGAAACCGTCCGGATGGTTTTGCGATTCGTGGGAGGTGCATACCCGGCAGATGTGGACAGATGGTTTTGATGTTGTTTTCCAGGATAGGTTTGGCTACGACATCAAGCCTTACATGGACAACATCTATCTGGAGGAAAACGCCCAGGCACATTATGACTATATGAAGCTGGTTTCGGAATATGTGATTGAGGAATTTTATAAACCTTTCACCGAAACTGCCCATAAGAATAATGCCTTTTCGCGTGTGCAATGCGCCGGCGCACCTGCTGACCTATTGAGTGCTTATGCTGAAGTTGATATTCCGGAATCCGAGGCTATATTATATCTGCCGGAGTTTAGCCGGATCGCAGCTTCAGCGGCCACACTTACTTCAAAAACTGAGGTCACCGCCGAAACATTTACATGTATTTATGGCTGGAAAGGGTGGCCGGGCCCGGGGCCATATCAAAAAGAGGAGCAGGTGGGCGACCTGAAACTACTCGCCGATGCTTTATTCGCCAAAGGTGTAAATCAGATTGTTTGGCACGGCATGCCTTTTAATCCTCCCGGCGACAGCAACATTTTTTATGCATCCGTGCATGTGGGCGAAGATGGTGCACTAACTGATCATCTCCCGGATTTCAACACCTACTTACAGCTGGTTTCACAGATGATGAAATCAGGCAAAAATTATACTGATATCGCCATGTACATTCCTGTTGAGGACAGCTGGGTTGCAGGCGAGTATCCAGAAGAGTTACAACTTCCATGGGCTTGGGGTGCTTATGAACTCAGATATATCGAGCCTCCCACGGAACTGAAAGGATACCAGCCGATTTGGATAAACAGTGATTTCCTAAAAAAAGCAACCTATGAACTCGGCAAACTTGTTTGTGGAGATGCTGAGTTTTCAGCACTTTATGTTGATGTGAATTATATGAATATTGATGCAATAGGAAGAATAGTTGAGCTTGCAGGTGAGGGTTTGCCGATCATCCTAAAAAAACAACCTCTACAACCCGGCAAAATCAAAAACCCTGAATATGAAAATCTGTTGTCAAGAATTGAAGCTTTTGAAAATGTGGTTTCTGAGGTTATTACAAAACATCATAAACCACTTGTTGAATCTTCCTCCAAAACAGAGTTCTGGTGTCGGGATTTAGATGGTGAATTGATTTTATTTTTCCCGCATCCATTGTCAAGAGGACTGGAATATCCTTTAGACTATGGCCTGCATGAAAAGGCAGTTGACTCAATCGAGTCTATCAAAATCAATGCTTTTGGAAAATCCTGGAAAACCAGGCTTCAATTTAAAGCCAATCAATCCATTATTGTGCGCGTGAATGAATACGGGCCAGAACTTGTTTCTATAGATTTCTATGAGTAAAACGCAGACTTTTTTCCTTAGTGATTTTGTGATTTAGTGGCCTATCAACTGACCACGAAGACTCGAAAACACAAAGTATTCACTAAGCATAAAGATGAGCTGTTTGCTGTTAAAATTCTAAGGTAACCACCACATGGCAAACGCATTTAAACAAATAATTTTTACAAACGCAATATTAATAGTCTTAATGAATTACCGTGGCTAAAATTCAGCACCTTACCCTTTACCCCCCCTCGCAGCGTGATTCCGCAGGAATCACGCTGCGAGGGGGCCAGGCACTCCCTTATCTTCTGACCGGAAGGCTAAAGCCTGCGGTAATTCAAGATAATTTTTACAAACAATTTTAAATGCGTTTGCCCTGGTTACAGCCACCATTTAAAAATCCAGCGTTACCCCAACCGGACAATGATCGCTACCCATAACTTCATTCTGAATGAATGCTTCTTTTAAATTATTTTGCAAAGTTTTTGAAATGAGGACATAATCCAGTCGCCAGCCAATGTTTTTGGCACGTGCACCCATCCTGTACGACCACCATGAATATTTTACCTCTTCTGGATGAAGAACCCTGAAGGTGTCGATGAAATGTTCGGTCAGCCTGTCCATACCGTCAATTTCCCTTTGGGTATAGCCGGCGGTTTTGTTGTAATTGGATTTTGGATTTTTGATATCGATCTCCTTGTGGGCCACATTCAGATCGCCACAAATGATAACAGGTTTTGATTTTTCGAGGTTGGTCAGATATGCCAGAAAATCCCGATCCCACTTTTCACGATAGTCCAGCCGGACCAAACCCTGACCCGAATTAGGGATGTAGGTTGTAACCAAATAAAATTTTTCATACTCAGCTGTGATCACCCGGCCTTC
>CAYNDN010000414.1:0-5046 GCA_964395075.1 uncultured Lentimicrobiaceae bacterium
GACTTTCATAAGGCTAATAAATTCTATTTACCCACTTAGTTTTACAAAGTGCCAGTTAATCTCTTTTTTTGTAGTTCCGGGCCCAATTCCAATGGGAACCAAATGGGCAGTTGCAAAGGTTAGTGCAT
This sequence comes from uncultured Lentimicrobiaceae bacterium, assembly GCA_964395075.1. Taxonomy (GTDB): domain Bacteria; phylum Bacteroidota; class Bacteroidia; order Bacteroidales; family 4484-276; genus SABY01. The sequence goes on from CAYNDN010000414.1 coordinate 129, forward strand.
TGTGGTGCCTTATTCTGGAAACTTACAAAATTTTTAATGCTTTAAATTCAATTAGATGTGATAATAAAAGCAGGAACGAAAATTTAATATTACTCAATTAAAATTTTGCTTTACAACTTGGACAAACCAAAACAGGGTACAAGTTTTTCGATTGTTGAAACCTGTTTGGTTTTGGCTTGTCCAAGTTGGGGTTATCAAAGTCATCAGAATCTAATACACCTATTATTTCACAATGCATGAACCGCTTTTCCAATTGTGGCTCAAGTATTTCGTAAATCACTTCCATTTCTCCGTTAAAATGGAAGTTCATTTCGTCAAACCCGCTTGCCACTTCTGAGCGCAGGCACCTTTCTTCATCCGAAAAATTGGGAATACCATTTGTGTGCACAATGTAAAAAATAATTTTTCTATCTTTGTTTGGCAATTCTTAAGGCCACAACCAATTGAACCAATTTAAATGAAACAGGTTTTTGATCCGTCAAAATTGAATGTAAACTGGGAATACCGCACAATACTTATTGTTGAAGATGTAGAGCCAAATTTCAGGCATTTGCAAAAAGCACTGGAGCCAACAAAAGCAATTATCCTGCATGCAAAAACAGGAAACGAAGCGATAAATATCTGCACGACCAACAATGACATCGATCTTGTGTTGATGGACCTCCACCTGCCAGGCATCAGTGGATATACAGCTACACGTGAAATTAAAAAAAACCGAAACGACATAACAGTTATCGCCCAAACTGCGTTTGTGTTTTCCGGGGAGCGACAAAAGTGTATTGATGCAGGATGCGACGATTATATTGCCAAACCCATACGCAGAGAAGAACTTATCTACAAAATCAAAACTTGCTTAATCGATTCGGGAAAGGAAGCATAGGTAATTTTTTAAATAGCGAGGATTAAATATGAATTACAGAAAATTTCCAGGCTTCTACGGTTTTCGAATTTATTTTGTTTCAACACTCATGTACTTCATGCTGGTGGCACCCTTTGCCGGGTTTTTGTTTTTTCAGTCGATTCCTGATCTGATCGAACACAAATCGTTGGCCAACGCCTTTAATGATGGTGATAACAAAGACACACTTTTCGTAAAAAAAGATACAGCTACCGGCCTTCGTGTGCAAACCACCGTAGCAGATAATTATAGCGACACGGACAAACCAGCAGATGAAAACCCCGAAGAAACAGAGGCAACATCCAACGATCCGCAAAACGAAATGCTTTCCAAATCGTTTGGCTTTCTTATGACCATAAGCCTTCCGGCGGCATTTTTGCTTGGATTTGTTTTTAATTTTCCGTTTAAACGCTATTTCCGGCGGCGCAGGCGAAACAAAGAAATATCCCATAAACTTTTTGGTTTTTGCAAACGCTATGTGCTGAGATCACCCTGGATTAATGCAGCAATTTTAGGCTCGGCACTTTTTGCATCACTGATTTTTATGATTGTAATGATGGCCGAATACCCTGAATACCTCGATGCATCAACCCCGGTATTTTTACGTTTTTTTGTTATCTCATTGTTTGCTACACTGCTTACAGTACTCTTTGTATATTTTTGGGAGAAGCACCGTGTACATATCAAATATCTCGAATTTTTATTCTCAAAAGAAGAACTACGCAAACGGATATTCAAGGCCTCGAGAAGCCGCATTAAAAACAGGTTCTGGATTTCGAGCGTAATGACCACACTGCTGCCATTATCCATCGTAATAGCTTATCTGATTTTTAGTGTAACAAAACTCGATGAACTTTTGCTGGATGGCATCAATGAAGACCAGGTAAAAATCCTTTTCGGTCGCTATAGCCCCATGATGGAAAGCCTGATAAATGATCGCGACAACCTTGAAAAAACGGGCAATGTTTTCTTTTTTATCAATGCCATGGATGGGCTGATCATGGCTTTTGGAATTAGTTCCGGGATCATCGCTTCACTGATTTATATTTTTCTTTTTGTGAAATGGACTGCCGCAGATATTGTTTACCCGGTGCGCGAACTGATCTTTAACATGCAAAAAACCGGCGATGGCAAAACCGTAAATTACTCAGTGGTAAGAAGCAATGATGAAATTGGCGAATTGGCGGAACGGTTTAATGAAATGACCGGGCAAATCGAGCGATATATCAGCCGGATCGAAAAAATGAATAAGGCCTACTACCGTTTCGTTCCCAAGCAGTTTCTCGATTTTCTTGAAAAAGACAACATTACCGAAGTTCAACTGGGTGATCAGGTTCAAAAAGAAATGTCGGTGTTGTTCACGGATATCCGCGACTTCACCACACTTTCTGAAGAACTAACCCCCAAAGAAAATTTCGATTTCCTAAATGAATACCTCAGTGTGATGGAGCCACTCATTTCGCGAAACCATGGATTTATTGATAAATATATCGGCGATTCTATCATGGCTCTTTTCGTTGGAAATGTTGAAAATGCCATTGATGCAGCCATCGAAATGCGGGTGGCACTGGCCGATTTTAATGTAAAGCGTAAACTTGAAGGGAAAAGCCCCATCGACAGCGGCATTGGTATTCACACCGGAAACCTGATGCTGGGCGTGGTTGGAGGCCATGGCAGAATGGACGGAACCGTAGTTTCTGATGCGGTAAATCTAGCCTCGAGAATCGAAGGCCTGACAAAAATGTATGGTACTTCCATTATTATATCACAGGACACACTCATAAAACTTGAAGACCCGAGCCGATACGACTATCGCTTTTTGGATGTGGTAAAAGTAAAAGGCAAAAAAGAGGCAGTTTATATTTTTGAGGTACTTAACGGAGAGCCTGAAAAAATTAAACAATTAAAAATTGAAACCAAAGCCGATTTTGGGAAAGGCCTGCAGTTATACAAAAACAAAGAATTTGATGAGGCTTTGGCTTTATTTAGAAATATTCTGACTATCAACCCTAAAGATCACGCCGCCGAACTGTATATTGCCAGATGCAGGAACATAATCAACTTTGGCATACCCGAAGACTGGGATGGCGTGGAAACCATCAGGGATAAATATTAAACGAAAAAATGCCTGAAAATATAAAAAAGACCTACCTCGGGATGCTTCCGCAAATGTTTTTGTCAGCACTGCTGTCAGGTACATTTATCTATTTATTCTTTAAACCTGCCATATCAAATTTCTTCCTTGGACTTTTAATTGGGTTTCAAGCCCACTTGTACATTACAACATTTGAAATGTATCTGAAACCAAGATTATCGAGAAGAAATTTTTTTCTGGCACTTTCAACCAGCACCATCGCTTACATTATCCTTATTGTTCTTGCGGTATTCATTGCTATTATTATTCTTAACCGTTTCAATTTTCAAATCATCCTGACCAATTTCAAGTCGATCCTGTTTAGCTCTGCGATGGGGTATGGTCTGTCCTTCGGATTAGGAATGAGTTTTATTTTCAGCTCCTACTCAATGTTTGAAACTTTGCTGGGAAAACATTTTCTACTAAAATTATTTATAGGGAAATACCACAACCCCTTTGAAGAATCAAGGGTATTTATGTTTCTCGACCTTAAGTCTTCAACTATGCTGGCTGAAAAAATGGGACATAAAGCTTTTCTTCAACTGCTCAACGATTTTTTTTACGATGTATCTATTGCCGTTTCGGCAACAAAAGGTGAAATTTACAAATATGTTGGCGATGAAGCGATCATCTCATGGAAAATGAAAAAAGTAACCGGAAATACCCTTCCGCTGGATTGCTTTTTCAGGATTGAATCGGAGATTGTGAAAAACCGGACCAAATACCTTCATAAATACGACCTGGTTCCCGAATTCAAAGCCGGGCTGCATGGAGGAACGGTGGTTACGGGCGAAATGGGTTATGTTAAAAAGGAGATTACATTTTTGGGAGATGTGCTCAATACAACAGCCCGTATTGAAGCACTATGTAATCCGTTGAATCGAAAATTGCTTGTTTCCGATGAATTAATCCAAAAACTTTCAACAGGAAAATACCGGATCGAACCGCTCGGTGAGCAAAAAATCAGGGGAAAAAGCCACTCTGTTAAGATTTCAGCAGTTCATTCTTATTCATGAAATTCTGAAAGATTTCCAGAAACTCATCCGGCTTTTCAGCATGCAGCCAGTGGCCGGCACCATCAATTGTTTCAATTTCAGCCTTCAGAAAATATCGGTAAATCTGATCAAAATCTTCGTATTTCACATAATCAGAATTACCACCCCTGATAAAAAGTGAAGGTTTGTTGAAAGTGCCATCCAAGTTAATCCCTTCAAAAACTTCATCCATATTCAAATTGATGGCTTCAAGGTTGAGCCGCCAGGCAAATTGGCCACTCCGTTCACGGCGGTACAAATTCTTCATTGCAAACTGCCTGATGCGTTTTTCTTTGATTTTATCTATCAATTGTGATTCAACCTCCTCACGGGTTTCAGCAGATTCGAAATTCACATTCATCATAGCATCAATCATATCCAGATGCCGGTAACGCCGCTGATAAGTGCGCATGCTGATATCTGCTACTATGAGGGCTTTCAGCATTTCAGGATGCTCGATCGCAAACCGCATGGCCACCTTCCCTCCCATCGAATGCCCCAGGATAATCGGATCTTCAAGATCGTGCTCTTCAATAAATTCAAACAGATCGGCACACAATGCAAAATAGTTAAAAGTAGGATCGTGAGGCGATTGTCCATGATTGCGCTGATCGGGGATCAAAACACGAAACTTATCTTCGATTTGCCGGGCAAACGAAACCCAATTATCTGAAATGCCAAAAATTCCGTGAAGAATAATCAGTGGCTGCCCTGAGCCATATTCCCTGAAAAAAAGTTCCATAGCTTCAATTACATTTTATAGATACAAATGTTCAAAAAGTTTTTCATCGAATCCAAATAGAGGGTTGATCGATCGTCAATTTAATATTACTCAATTAAAATTTTGCTTTA
>CAYNDN010000415.1:0-5014 GCA_964395075.1 uncultured Lentimicrobiaceae bacterium
CAATACGGACGGTGTCTTGATCCCCTTTAATTTCTTTAACTCCAATTTCTGCTACGGCAATTTGTAAAAGGTTTTTCATAATGACGTATTTAAATTAACAATCACATTTTCGGGAATAGTTTGATGAATCCCGTTTTTATTTAGAAAAGATAAAATTAGGCGAAATTTCGTTGATGAGCATTTTCAATATGCAAAATAATGTTAATCATATATTTACCTGATGATTCTAACATGTTCGGCCACCAGGATACAGCCTATTGTAATGGCCGAAGAGATCAAAGGTGCAATGATTACTGCTTCAACCCGACCGAAAAGCACGATTTCCTTCCCGTTTTTTTCAGGATTTTATAACCAAATAGTGAATTGCCAATGCCAATACCCAGTTCATTTGCCTTCATGGATGCTATGGGCATCGCAGCGTTGGCCACATTGTTGGAGCCGATTGAAAATGCAACATACATCGACATGATAACAATTACCGTTTTTAAAACCGGACACTCGTTTACCTGTTTTGAAATGGTGTATCCCTTTTTTCGGATTGGTTTGTAAATACATAAAAACAAAAACGTTCTTCTCAAAAAAAATTAATTTTGAAATCTGACAAACAAATTAAAACACCAATGGTAATCATCGACAGGTGGGAAGAAGTATTCAGTACCATACGCAAAAATAAACTCCGCACTTTCCTTACCGGATTCAGCGTAGCCTGGGGCATTTTCATGCTGATTATCCTGCTTGGCTCAGGCCATGCATTGGAAAACGGCGTGCGCGACCAGTTCAAATCTTCGGCAACAAATACACTTTGGATCTGGGGTGGGCAAACCACAAAACCCCATAAGGGACTCCAGCCCGGACGCCGGATTGAATTTGAAAATAAAGATTACGAGCATATAAAAAACAACATCAAAGGTGTTGATCTGATTGCTGGCAGATTGAACCTATGGGGAGATAACACCATAACCTATAAAAACAATTTCGGGGATTTCAGCATCAGAACGGTACATCCCGATTACCACATTGCAAAAAACTTACAATTACGGCGATTTTGTGGGCTGGTTTTCCATAACTTCAGATGATGATGTTCAGGCATCTGTTTTGGAAACCAGGGTGCTTGATTTCCTGGCCCGGCGACACAGCATCCATCCTGACGACCAAGAAGCTTTCGGGCATTTCAACCTCGAAGAAGAATTCCAGCAGATGCGCGGATTGTTCACTGGCATCAAGGGCCTGATTTGGGTTGTGGGGATCGGTACACTGCTTGCCGGTGTTATCGGCATCAGCAATATTATGCTGGTGATTGTGAAAGAACGTACTCGCGAAATCGGTATCCAACGTGCAATTGGTGCAACACCCGCATACATAAAGGGACAAATCATCATAGAATCTGTCCTGTTGACATCCGTTGCAGGTTATATCGGGTTGGTGATTGGCGTTGCCCTGGTTGAAGGGATTAATTATGCCCTGATCACTTCATTTTAGGTTTCAATATGCAGCACATTAAGCCCGGCAGGATCGTCGCCTAATCTTATGTTGAAATACCGTCCGTCCATCTGCATCTCCAGTATGCGTTTCCCGGCCTGATCTATCAATCTTGCTTTTTCTATATTTTTCATGGTAAACAAGTTTTGATTATCTACAAAAAACCATCCAAATGTCACAGAATCATCAAATTGATGGGAAAAGCTTGAAGTCAACTGGTTATGTTGGAATCGCGTCTCATATTTAGAAAAAGTCCCATATTGAAAAGATAAAAGTAAAAATTGCTAAAGAAACAGGGTGGTTTGAGTGCCAATAAAATCCCGTAATTACAGGATATTGGGGGGCAAATTTGAAGATTAACCCAACCCGGATCAGCCAAAACCAAAAAGGGAAATGGCAAAATCGGAGGTGTGAGTTACCAGGTTCCTACTGCTTCACAAATTTCAGCACCCTGATTTGTCCGTCATAAGTTTTGGCCCTTAGAAAATAAATACCGGGCAATAATTTGCTAATGTCAACCGGGCTCTCGTTTTGTGATTTGGATTCCAGAATCAGAGTGCCTGTTTGGCTGTAAACGGATACTTTATTCAAAGGCAGTTCGCTGCTGATGTTGATGAAGTCCTGCGCTGGATTAGGGTTTATGGATATGTTTGGCAGATGCTTTTCAGCATTTGAGATTTTTGTGGAAATATTGGTATTGTAAAAAATGTAGTTCCCCTTGCCTCCGTCCCAGTTGGTGATCACAATGTCAGGATCGGCGCTGGCTTCGTATTCCACAATAATTTCATCTTCCGGGGATAGTGGAAAAGACATACTGATCCAGTTTTTGTTAAGGGCGAAACAAACGGCAGTGTAATTAAGGAGCAGATCATTCACATAAACTCCGGTAATATCTTCAGCGTATTGTGCGTCTATTCTGACTGCGTGTGAACCCTCAGGCATTCCGGTGATTGTATCCATCATGGGCACTACTGCTTCACGTCCCAGGTCGGCAAGCTGAATGGCTTCCACCACTGAGGATGTGGAGGAGGTATAGGCCGGATTGTTTTCAAAGCTACTGCCGGTTCCGGGAATGATTTCCATGGGTTGCCACCAGCCACCATAGATCAGGTCAAGGTTTCCATCGCGGGTAACATCGGCCAGGAAAACTCCGGAGCCATAACCTATTTCGGGTGAAGTCCAGCCTGCAGTGCTATTGACCGGGATGCCTTCTGCGAAATCGTAAAACCGGATCTTGCCGTCGCCGCCCAGCTGATCGTTGCCTGTGGTTACAAATCCAGGTACGTCTTCCTCACCGAAAAAACCGATGTCTAAAGAGTTGTTGTAAGTAGAAGGCTCTGCCGATTGCCAGTCAGGGCTTTCGTCGATCATGCCCAGGTTGTCGGCCAGGAATATGGCTCCCTGGTATTCGTTGCCGATGAATACTACATCCAGGAAACCGTTTTTGTCCATATCACCAAACTCCACATCCATGGCACCCATCAGGTTTTCTGATTCCCATTCGGGAGTTTCGTTAAAAAGGCCGTTGTTGTTAATGAAGATTTTTCCATAGTCCCATTCTCCGCCATAGGATTCGCTGGCAGCTACGGCCAGGTCCAGGTCGCCGTCGGCATCGGCATCGCCAAGCGCACAACTGAATGTGTAAAATTCAACCGAAGTAAACGAAGGCGTGGTTTCCAGTTCACCACCGGTATTGTAATACACTTTTACCCGGCCCGGCTCCGAAAATCCGGCTTCACCGATATACACTGATACCGTCACATCCGGCCAGCCGTCCTTGTCGATATCTCCTGCCGAGCAGTGCCCATGGTAATCGATATCAGAAGAACTCCATGAAGGTGATGCAGGAAATGTACCATCACCGTTATTGTAATACACCACCAGATTCTGCCGCTGGATGTCGTTGCCGTTGGCTGCTACAATGTCTTTCCAGCCGTCGCCGTTAATATCTGCCAAAACCAGTCCCGTGGCAATATGCCCAAGAGGTGTTGATTCCCAGTCGGGATTGGTGTTGTAAGGAATGTCCTGTGCCTGAAGATATATTGAAAAACCCAGGATTGCGATGATTGTGATGAGGTATTTCATAATGATTGATTTTGGGTAAAAATACGAAAAATGTCGTCAATGGGCAGTCAATAGTGTGCATTAGGCAGTTGGCAGTTGGCAGTCGGCAGTCGGCAGTCGGCAGTCGGCAGTGGGATGAACGTTCATCGTGTTGGTGGGTAAAAAATTATCTTTGCAAAAATTGATTAAACCATGAAACACATATTATATTCCATATTGATTTTGCTTGCTATACATACCACTGCACAGGATACCCCGGCGGAAACCTTTCAAAGCCACATGATGAAAGTTGCCGAAAACACGGATATTCAAAAAAACTTCAACGTTCGCAATGAAGATGGTTTTCGCATTTTTTACATTAACCTGGGATGTTATGGCCACTATCATCAGGATACCCCGATAGAAAGCCTGAATGGTGATGTTTACCTTTACAATGAAGGGGCAGTATTTTTCCACGACATAACATACACCCTTGATTTGCTTCGCATTACAGATGATGATGAAAATATGGTGTTTTATGAATTTGTGTACACCACCGAAAAAAAAAGACAATACATTGAAGCAAAATTTGTGAAGAGATACGATAAATGGGAACTGGTGGATGTGGCAATCAGTAAAGTGAAGCAGGCATACTAATCATTGAATCAACAGCAAAATTAACCGACCCGGAATCATAAGAAATTATAAGGAATGAACTTTCAACGGTTAGCCTACTCCGGTTCGGGTAATAAAATTACCCAATAATGCAAATTGAAAGCATCTGCCCGGGAATACTGTTAAATTAGCTTTAAACAATATTCATAAAACAATTAGGTTGTTTCTGCTTTAATGTTATTAATTTGTCAGAAGACTTTCTTACCTTTGATCATGTTAAAAATAAACCAATGGAAAATCAGGAAATTATTCGTTTAATCGATATCAAAAAGCATTACAAGGTGGGCACCCAAATCGTAAAAGCTTTGCGTACGATCACACTCAACATTTACAAAAATGAATATGTGGCCTTAATGGGGGCTTCGGGCTCGGGGAAATCCACCCTGATGAATATTCTGGGGTGCCTCGACACCCCCACTGCAGGCCAGTATTTCCTAAATGGTAAGGATGTAAGTAAAATGGACGATAACAGGTTGGCTGAGATCAGGAACATAGAAATCGGGTTTATCTTCCAAACCTTTAATCTGCTGCCCAGGCAAACAGCCTTAGAAAATGTAACCTTACCTTTGGTTTATGCGGGAATTAACAAAACCCGGCGTATTGAAAAAGCAAAAATTGCCCTGGATAGTGTACAACTTACAGACCGGATGGACCACAAGCCCAATGAGCTTTCGGGCGGACAGAGGCAGCGTGTTGCCGTTGCAAGGGCACTGGTTAATGATCCGTCCATCATCCTTGCCGATGAGCCCACCGGAAACCTCGATTCAAAAACTTCCATCGAAATGATGGGACTTTTTGAAGAAATCCATAAACAAGG
>CAYNDN010000416.1:0-4994 GCA_964395075.1 uncultured Lentimicrobiaceae bacterium
ACAGAATATTTTAATGAAAACTACGGAAACAGTAATGCTTTTTACATCATGGGTGATATCCTGAATTATGGTAAGGCTTATTTGCTGTCAAAATTTGGATCGAGTGCAGAATCACACTTTGAGGAGTATCATTACCACGGAGACCCTACCATGGAAATCTGGACTGAACAACCGGCTGAATTTGATTATGTGGAAATGAAAAGTTTTGTGGAACCCGGCACTACAGAGGTTGAAGTAATGATTTGGCCCTGCCCGGATGACGCCATTGTTACCGTAAATCTTTTCGAAGACGACATATACGGAATAGGAGAGGCAGATGAGTATGGCTGGGCAACAGTTACACTTGACGGGGCGGTAAGCACAAAAGCACCGATGGTTATCACCGTTTCGGCGCACAACTATAAACCATATATTAAAAATGTGTACTGGTATCCCGGGGTTTGGACCGGTGAATGGTCGGACAACTGGAATGACGGCAGTAACTGGTCGCAATGGACGATCCCTGATGGCAGCATAGACGTGAGGATTCCCGCAGGTGCCCCGCATTACCCGGTTATTTCAGATTATTGGGGGGAGTGCAACAACCTGTATATCGAAGACAGCGCTTCGCTGGAAATCGGTCCGGTTCATCTTACCGCAAACGGGTATGTGAACATTGCCGGTGAACTGATTCTTGCCGAAGATTACAGCCAGCTTATTTGTGGTGAAGACATCACCTGGACAGCAACGGCTTCGGCGGATATTCAGGCAAACTCAGCCATGATAATTGCAAACAGCAACTGGATTTTTGAAGATGATTCGCAGGTAGAGTTAGACAAAGGTTTTGTGCAGTTTAGCGGAACGGGCATCAGGAGCATCAAATCCTATTCCTACGACAGCTACTTTAATCATGTGGTCATTAACAGGGAACTCCCACATTACATAGGTTTTAGCAGTAGTTCAACGGCTAATCTTTATATAAAAGGAAATCTGTTTATCAACGACCTTTGCAAACTGGTTTCGTGGAGTGACAAAAATCTTGTGGTGGAAGGCATGTTTGATAATGATGGATATTATCAGTTTAATAATGGTAAATTTTTATACCGCGGGCCGGGCAACAACCTTTACAGCAATGAAAATTGCTGGTTCAATACTTTGAAAATTAATGGAACGGGAGCCCTGTATTTAATGAATGACGTTACCGTAAGAGAGGATCTCGAAATATGGGGCGGCTATCTTGACCCCACCGGAAACACCATTTTTGTTGGCGGTGATTGGCGTAACTTAGAGGGCGATGATAATTTTGTGCAGGATGGCAGCACCGTTTGTTTTAATGGTAGCGAAGATCAGTTCATTTATGCCTGGGAAGAATTTCATAACCTGAAACTCAACAAATCCGCAGGCAGCCTGATTATAGAAGGCCCGGATGTAAGTTGTGAAAACTATGAATGGGCTGCCGGAGAACTCGAAGTTTACCTCGGTTCGTTTACAGCATTTGAATTGGAAAATAATGGAATATCAGGAACTTTCAGGCTGGACAATAATGGCGAAATCAATCTGCATAACAACGGTTGGATTGACCTTAACGGGATTATATATATTGATGATGGCGAGTTTAATGTGTATGGAGGAACTATTGCAAGCTATTGGCCCTACAGCCATGATGCAGAGCTTCACATGAGTGATGGCATACTTACTTTCCACGATCAAAGTATTTATTTGCACGATGGCGATTATAATTTTTTGGATAATATAACCGGTGGAACAATCAGGACCGCAGGAAGTTTTACCGGCGACAGGCACGATTTTACGGCAATAGGTGGAACCATAGAGCTTTTTGGAGATGATATCGGGAATATCGGCCATGGCATCGGCAGTTATTTTCACGATGTTGAAATTAATAAAGTTACTCCGATGAAATCATCCGGCGAAAGCCTTAACAAAAATGAATCGGTTAAAACAGTTGTCCATGAAGGAAGGGTTCCCAATGATGGTACAATTTATCCCGGATCCGATTTTACAACAAAGGTTACCGCAATAACAAAGCTTGAAATAATGGGTGACCTGAATATTGAAAACGGCGAATTTGTGGTTGGTGGCCAGCAAATACTGATTTCAGAAAATCTCGATGTGGGAAACAGTTGCACTTTAACCCTGGATAACCCGGCGGATCTATTGCATGTAAAAGGAAATGTGATTTGGAGCATGTATGCGCAGGCGGATATGTTTGATGGCCGGATGCAGTTTGAAGGCAACTGGACTTTTGGCATGCATTCGTATGCAGCAATCAATCCGGGATGCGACATTGTTGCAACCGGAAGTAACCCACAACAAATACTTTGGTACGACGGCACCACTTCCTGTTTCGGAAACCTGATCATCGACAAGACTGCTGACGTTGTTACGCTCACATCCTACTCAAAACCGCTGATGCTGGTGGAAGGAGACCTGGAGGTGAAACCTGCAAACAGTTTTATGATAGAAAGTGAAAACCTGCAGGTAAATGGCAATTTTATTGTCCGCGAAAATGGTGAGGCCGTATGCGCTTCCCCTGATTCTGTAATTATTTCAAACGATCTTGTTCTGGAGGGCAATTTCCTGATGGAAGACGGAAACGTAAAGGTTATGCACGATTTGGAGTTAAACCCCACGGGCATGCTGGATATTACCGATGGAATTTTTGCTATCAATAAAGTTTACACCGGGAATTTTCAAAACATCAATGGTGAATTGAATTTAAGAGGAGGCCTTTTTAAGGTTACCAACGAAGGCTTGCGTGTTGGCCCGGATTCGGATTTCAATTGTTTGGGAGGCGACATGATTGTTGGCTGGAATTTCGAAGCCACACACACAGCCACTTTCCAGCCGCAGCAGGGAACCGTGGAATTGATTCGGTCGGGTGCGGCAGAACTCAAACTCACCAACTATAACTATTTCCATAATCTGTTAATTAACAAAGGATATACTTCTACCATCTACACAACGGAACCACTCAAGGTAAACAATGACCTGACAATTGCTTCTGGAAACCTCAACACAGAATCCAACGAGCTCACGCTCAATGGAAATCTCAACATTCAAAGTGCCGGAAAACTAAGCCCGGGTAGCGGAATCATAAACATTACCGGCAACTGGAACAACGAACGGGGTACCAACGGTTTTGCCGAAAGCAGCAGCACAGTGGAGTTTTCAGGGTACAACAGCAGCGAAATCTTTTCGAATGAAACATTCAACCACCTGGTGATCAATAAAACATCGCCAAATATCAATGTGGTGATTATGGCTGATAATTCCACCATCCAAACCAACGAAAACATGGATATTCAGGATGGAACCTTTAGAATGGGCGACCAGGGCAATCTTTTTGTTAATAATGATTTGGTAGTTCACAATGGCGGAATACTGGAGCAGGCCGATTGGAAAGCCCCATCCCTGGTTGAAGTGAGTGGCGAAACAGAAATTGTTAATGGCGGAACCATTCAGTTGAACACCGATGGCATCCTGAATATGAACAGCAGTTTGATTTTGGATGGGGAACTAAATGTTGGTGAAGGTTTTGCTACTGTCGAAAATTCCTTCGACAACGGCATAATCAGTACGCTGACAATTTCCGGAGGAAGTTTTATCCAAAATAAAGTTTCTTCATCCTGGCAAAACCTGCGAGGAACTTTCAATATTTCTAACGGCACCCTCGAATTTCCCAATATTTCGCCAAACATACAATCAAGCTTTGATGGTGCCCTGACCGGTGGCCGCATTATCCTCGGAAAATCCCTGAGCACCGTAAATACCGGTAACTTCCAATTAGATGGGACAACCCTTGAATTTGCCGGCACAGGAAATCATGCGGTGAGTTGCAACACACCAAATTACCTCCAAAACCTTGTGATTAACAAAACTTCCGGCACCATCAGCCTTTCAGAAAATGTAATTGCCAATGGAGATTTTACGCTGCAATCCGGTAATTTTGATTTGAATGGCAAAACCTTCATTTTGGGCGGCAATTGGTACAACCAGGCCGGTGAGGCCGCATTTCTCGAAGATGTTGGAACAGTAAAATTCACAGGCGATGATGCCACCGTATTAAATCAGGAAACTTTTTATAATTTCATGGTTGACAAAGTTGGCACCAAAAAAGCAGGATTACAAAACCTGTATCTTAATGGAGATTTAGAATGTTTAAATAATTTGGTTTTGAATAATGGGGCCTTTCACTCCGGCGAATATGCCATTTCGGTTTCCGGAGATGTGGAGATCAGGGAAAACAGCCTGCTCGACATGACTGGTGGGGAATTTCTTGAACTGGGCAATGGCAGCGATTTCACAATTAAAGATGGCGGAGAAGCTCAGTTTGCAGGAGAATCGCCCCTGGATTTAACTGTTAAATCCTCCGCCGGATATTATGATTTTATGGTTGAGGCTGGTGGAACGCTTGGCGCTAACCACACGATTTTTAAAGATATGAATGTTGACGGGATTCAAATTTACGGAGATGTTGATCCTGCTAATTCTTTTTCGTTTTGCACTTTCACTGATGGAGCTGCGAGTGGCCGCCTGCTTTATTTCCATCAAAATAATCCGGTTGAAATTAATGGCGCACATTTCCCAACCAATACCTGGGGCGGAAAGTACAATGTGGCCAAAGGAAACAATGCCTGGAAGGTTATTTTCTTCGACTATACAGGAGCTTTCTCAGGGCCGGATTTCGAAGATGATGCTTTTAATAAAATTGATTGGACAGGTGCTCCGCTCACTCACTCCATTGCACTACCCGAAGGCTGGTGCGGTATGTCGAGCTACCTGATGCCCTCGGAAACAAATATTGAAACTTTGTTTTCAGGAATCATGGACGACCTGGTTATAGCTATTTGTGATGATGAAATTTATTATCCGGCTTATAATATAAACACCATCGGCAACTGGCAACAACATGATGCATTCAAGATCAAAACTTCATCGGCCCTGAACTTCAACGTCATGGGTGCCATGGAAAGTCTCAAAACCTTTACCCTGCA
>CAYNDN010000417.1:0-4049 GCA_964395075.1 uncultured Lentimicrobiaceae bacterium
TTTCATAATGCCATTTTTTCACGGATTTGCAACAACTCAAAATTTCTTAACAACCCTGCTTGTAACCCTTGAATTTGAGTATCCTGATCGCATTGTGGCCGGCGAATCCTTCGAAATTAAAATCATTCTAAAAAAGAAAAATAACTATTACTATCCCGGAAGCATCAGCCTGGTGTTTGCCGGTGGCCTGACTCCCGGAAAAAGCAGCATTTCAAATGTGGACCTATCGCAAAAAAACAATACACTGGTTTTATCCTGGAAAGAATTTCCGGGTAGCAATATCATCCACTTTCCGGTAATGGTTAACTCCGGCGATATGCAAACCGGAGTGTATCCGGTAAAGGTGAGATACACGGACCTGGGCGGACTCAGTTTTTCAAAAAGTATTGGCGTAAATATTTATGAAACTAAAAAGCCGGAAATCATCGAGCCGGTGATGTCAGAAAATCCATTCACCGTTAGTTTGGTTTATCCTGCCGAAATACTATACCACGAAACCTACGACCTCGACATCATTATTTCAAAAGGAAAAAACACAAAAGGCTCTAAAGTTTTTTTAACGGTTCCACCACAAAGTGAACTGACAGTTGAGGAATATACTGACTTTCAATACAGAAAAAAAACCGGCGATCTGAGAATTTTATTAAACCACATGCCAGCCAGCCCGGAATTCACGATTCGTTGTAAAGTAAAAAATACCATGGAAGTAACCTCTGTGTATCCTATACGTACCTCAGTTGAATTTTTAAATGGCACCACAATCTCATTCAGCGATTTTATTTTTGTTACCAACAAGAAAAACGATCCGGGTGCCTATAACAGTCAAAGTACTTTACGTTCGATTAATGCAGTTGTTGAAGCAGACACGGCATCAGCATTTGAGGAACTTGACCATCTGCTTACAAAGTGGCAGGAATCTACAGGTGCCCTTCATCGGGTTCCGGCAAAATCTGAAAGAGACAAACAATCAGAAAAGACCTCAACAAAAACCAACTACGAATCAATTTTTACTGAAGATGTTATTTTTTACTCCATCCAGATTGCGGCATCCGAAATACCACTTATAAACCTTGAGCAAAAACTTCAAAAAAAAGGCTTCTTCGAAAAAATCCTTGAAGATTTTGATGGTAGCTATTACAGATATTCGGTTGGTGATTTCGAATCGATGGACAAAGCACTTAGCCTGAAGGAGAAACTTGTTAAAAATGGATACCCTGATGCTTTTATCGTAGAATACATTAACGGTGTACGTGGAAGGTCTTTCTACTAACCTGCTCAACTCAGTCAAAAAGTATCAATTTAGTTCTGCCCCACAATATTTGCAATAAATGGCATCATGATCATGCTGCTTATGATCGCACGACTGGCACTTGCAACCTTTATTTTTAGCTGGACGCTCCGTTCGCATAATCTCGGCAGAAATAATTCCTGTAGGCACTGCAATTATCGAATACCCCATTATCATAATGATTGAGGCAAAAAACTGCCCCAAAATAGTTTGAGGTGTAATATCCCCAAAGCCCACGGTGGTAAGGGTAACAATGGCCCAATATATACTGCGCGGAATGCTGCTGAATCCATGTTCAGGGCCTTCGATCAAATACATAAAAGAACCCATAATCACCACGGTTGCAATGACCACCTCCAGAAAAACGATGATTTTGTATTTGCTTTGCCTGAGCGAAATTTGCAAAACCTGCGATGCCCTGAGATATCTGCTGAGTTTTAAAATCCTGAAAATCCGCAACATTCTGAGTATCCTGATAACAAGCAGATAATGGCTGCCAATAAGCACCAGGCTCAGATAAGTGGGCAGGATCGACAACAGATCGATGATGCCGTAAAAGCTTCGGACATAATCCAGTGGTTTGCGTGATATGATGATTCTGGTAAAATACTCAATGGTAAACAGGATCGTGAAAATCCATTCAGCATACATGAAGATGCGGTTATAATTTTCGTGCAATTCGCTTACGCTGTCGAGCATTACGATAAGTACACTCATAATAATTGAGACCAAAAGGATGACATCAAAGTTTTTTCCGGCCTTAGTATCAGAGTGAAAAATGATGTCGTAGAGTTTGTCACTTCTCACTCTGTGGTTATTGTTATTTTCCATGGCTTAAAATCTGATTTCCAAAAATAGGCATTTTAGATTTTTTCGAATACCCCAAGTCCGAACAATGCAAAATCGTATTTCACGGGGTCTTCCAAACTTAGCTTACGCAGGTTTTCGGTGAGTTCTATCGCTGCTCTCCAATCATTGATTTTCCTTCCAAGAAGCCCCAATTTTCGGGCTACTCTGGCTGAATGCACGTCCAGCGGGCAAACAAGTTGAGCCGGACTAATTGAGTTCCATAAGCCGAAATCAACACCTTTATTATCATTTCTCACCATCCACCGCAAAAACATATTGATCCGTTTTGCAGTGGCATTTTTGGCAGGATTGGCAACATGTTTTTCTGTACGTGCAGAATGCTCCAACTCAAAAAAAAACTGTCTGAACTTTATGATAGCCTCAAAAACATCCGGATCACTTTTCGAAAAATTATCTGAGAAAACCTGCTCAAGTCCGTCATGTTGCTGATAAATATTTTTCAAAGACCAGAGAAAATATTCGCAGTCAACTCCATTGAAAGTGCGGTGAACAAATTTTCGGAAAGGTGCCAGGTCATTGTCAGTAAAATTCAAAACAAAATCATAAGGTGCATAATCCATCCACTTCATCAACCTATTGGCATTTTTTATTATCGTTACACGTTGTCCCCAGGCTAATGTGGCTGCAAATAATCCTGAAATTTCGATATCTTGTTTCTTATCAAACTGATGCGGAACTGAAACCGGATCCGAAGCAATAAATTCCTCAGCATTATACAATGCCACTTTCTCGTCAAGAAATGCTTTTATTGAATGCTCCTGAAATTTCATATTACCCAAACAAACAATATAACAGGATGTTTTTATACTTAAAATGGCGAAAGTTCAGAAATACAAAACCCCGGTGAAAGTGATTTTCCCGGGGTAAAAATTATGTTGATTTTGGTTAATGCCTGTGCTTTAAACAGTAAGTACTTCTGTGGGATTTTCCATACCTTTTTTCACAGCAGCTTCATTCATCGGTATGAGTTTGTGATATCGCTCCGGCAACGATTTTTTCAGACCAAGGATTACATTTTCAAGCTTCACAATAGGTTTGACTTTTAAAAATGCACCAAGGACGATCATGTTAAATATTTTGGTGTTTCCCATTTCAGCCGCCAGTCTTGCCCCTTCGATGGTATAGATGTTAATATCCTTTCGCTCAGGATGATTTATGATACCGTTTGGGTCATAAAGTAACAATCCGCCTGGTTTTACGGCTGATTCAAATTTATCCATCGACTGCTGGTTGAGGATAATGGCCGTATCATAAAAATTAAGGATAGGTGAGCTGATTCGCTCATCGCTGACAATAACGGTAACATTGGCAGTACCTCCGCGCATCTCAGGCCCGTACGAAGGCATCCAGCTCACCTCCTGATCCTGCATAATGCCGGAATAAGCTAAAATTTTACCCATCGAGAGAACACCCTGTCCTCCAAATCCTGCAATGATAATTTCTTCTGTCATGGCTATATAGTGTTTTTTACTTCTTAAAAAAATGTGTGGCTAACCGCAAAAAACTTTCTCAACGATTAACCTATTAATTCTTCTCCACAATAACTCCGTCAACTTTAATGTCGCCAAGCGGATAAAAGGGAAACATATTTTCAACCATCCATTGATTGGCTTTAACAGGTGGCATTTTCCAGCCGGAGTTGCAGTTAGAAACGATCTCAACAAAGGTCAATCCTTTATTTTCGGTCTGCAAATCAAAAGCCTTACGGATGGCTTTTTTTGCTTTTCTTACTGCGGCAGGAGTATGCACGGCCTGGCGCGATACGAAGTGAGTACCCGGAAGCTGTGCAATTAGTTCAGTAATCTTCAGCGGGTTTCCCATCAACTTCAGGTCTCTGCCGTGAGGAGACGTAGGGGTTCTCATACCCTCAAGTGTTGTTGGAGCCATCTGG
>CAYNDN010000417.1:4059-4994 GCA_964395075.1 uncultured Lentimicrobiaceae bacterium
GTCATACCATATATCCCGTTGTTCACAAAAATGATGGTGAAATTTTCACCACGGTTACAGGCATGAATGGTTTCGGCGGTACCAATAGCGGCCAGGTCGCCGTCGCCCTGGTAAGTAAAAACATATTTTTCGGGGTAGCAGCGTTTTACACCTGTGGCTACAGCGGGTGCCCGGCCATGAGCAGCCTGTATCATGTCTATATTCATAAACTCATACGCCAGCACCGAACAACCTACGGGTGCCACACCAATGGTTTCTTCCTGTGCATCAAGTTCTTCAAGCACCTCCATTATTACTCGGTGTGCTGTTCCGTGGCCGCAGCCAGGGCAATATGAGAGCACCTTCTCAGTCATCAACGGTGTTTTTGAATACACCAGGTTTTCTTCTTTGATGATATCTTTAATGTCCATGATTAACCTCCAATAATTTTTTGTTCTAATCCTTCAAGAACCTCTTCAGGTGAGTGGATAACACCACCATAACGCCCGAAGTGTTCTACTTTTACTTTACATTCAACGGCGAGTTTCACGTCTTCAACCATTTGTCCGGCACTCATTTCAACTGAGAGAATTCCTTTAAGTTGAGGTACAAGATCAGCAAGTGCTTTTTTGGGGAATGGGTACAGGGTAATTGGCCTGAGCAATCCCACTTTAATCCCTTTTTCACGTGCAAGCACAATGGTTTTCTGTGCGATGCGGGCACTTGATCCATAAGCTACAATGAGATATTCGGCATCTTCGGTGTCAAAGGTTTCAAAGCGGCATTCGTTTTCTTCCAATTTCCGGTATTTTTCCTGCAATTGCCAATTGTGTTTTTCCTGAACGTGTGAATCGAGATTTAAAGAAGTAACAATATTCCTTTCCCTTGAATCGGGTTTTCCTACAGTGGCCCAGGAGCCATAGAGCTTTTTCACTTCTTCATCGCTCAAGCGGGGC
>CAYNDN010000418.1:0-4983 GCA_964395075.1 uncultured Lentimicrobiaceae bacterium
AATATCCCGGCATCTGTGCCTGCACAGGGGCAACAATCATGGGGCGGTGGTCGTAACGAGGAACGCAAAAAAATGACCACACTTCGCCTCAAGTTAGCTGAACGCCTGGTTTCGGTGAAGAACGAAACTGCCATGCTCACTACCTTCAACGAGGTAAATATGACCCCCATCATGGATATCCGGAAAAAATACAAAGAGCTCTTCAAAGAAAAATTTGGTGTTTCACTGGGATTTATGTCCTTTTTTACCAAAGCAATCACCGAGGCACTGCAACATTTTCCGCAGGTGAATGCACAAATTGATGGTAACGAAATCAAGTATCACAACTACGCCGATGTGGGCATTGCCGTTAGTGCTCCCAAAGGCCTTATGGTTCCTGTGATCCGAAATGCGGAGACACTAAAGCTGCACGAAATTGAGGCCGAAATAAAAAGGCTTGCCATCAAAGCACGAGACGGAAAGTTGACCATCGACGAAATGACAGGGGGAACTTTCACAATTACGAATGGCGGCGTATTTGGCTCCATGCTTTCCACGCCAATCATCAACCCGCCACAAAGTGCGATTCTTGGCATGCACAACATTGTTGAACGTCCCATCGCCGTGAATGGCAAAGTAGAAATCCACCCGATCATGTACGTCGCTTTATCCTACGATCACCGCATTATTGATGGAAGGGAATCGGTTAGTTTCCTGGTGAAAGTGAAAGAGATGTTAGAAAATCCGGTGAAGATGCTATTTGCCGGTGATGATCCTGTTAAATCGCTATTGGCATTATAAAATCATACAAGCTATTTTGAAGTAGCCGTTTGGAGTTTTTCCGGGCGGCTATTTTTTTCAACAACAGAAACATCAATCCACCTTTACCTCATTTTGAATCCATTCGATAACAGGAACTACCTGAATGGTAGATCCGTTAGTTTCAATTGTATCCGATTCATTTAATGTAATAATCGTCAGTTTTTTGCAATCCAGTTGGGCAGCGGCTTCAATGAGTGCTTTTATTTCCCTGTTCCTGGTTTTTTGATCTTCCATTGATAATGATACCTGAATTAGTTCCCTGACCTTCCTTCCTGAATAAACCACAAAGTCCACTTCAATGGTGGTTTTGTAATAAAACACCTCATATAAATTTCTCGCCCTGTAGCGTACAAGATGCAGGAGTACGGCATTTTCAAGCAATCTGCCGGTATTTTCCGAACCACTTTCGCCACTCAATGGAGCAAAAGCTGTATCGGTAATGTACAACTTTCGGTTGCGCAAACTCTCCTGTTTTTTAAACGAAAATTTTGAAAGGCTCACAAAAAGCCAGGCTTCTTCAAGGTAGCCCACATAATTTTTAGCGGTGTTTTCGCTACCGAGGCCAAAAATATTTTTGATGCGGTTATAGCTCAATTCTTTGGCAAAGTTGCCCGTTAGCCAAACAGCAATCTCGCGAAAGGTGCGCTCATTGCGGATATCGTACCTGAAAATAATATCCCGGGTAACGATGGCCTCAAACAGATTACTTATATATTTTTTTTGGCTTTCGCCTTTTATTACCTCCGGGAACCCCCCGGAACTGAGATAGTTAGAAAAATGCCTTACCGCCAAACCTTTGCCCTTAGCAGTTTTGGTGTTGGGGATGTCAATTTTTTTGGCAATCAGATATTCGTTGAACGAAAACGGAAGCAGCTCAATGGTGGAATACCTTCCTGTGAGGTGAGAGGCCATTTCGCGGCTCAGCAGGTTGGAGTTGGAGCCGGTTAAAACAACCTTTATTTTATTGCGCATAAGCCGGTTCACAAACAAGTGCCACCCTTCAACATTTTGTATTTCGTCCAAAAGCAAATAATCGAAATCGCCATAAACGGTATAAAGTGCTTCCAACAAGTCGTTGAGCCGGTCGGCAGTTAAATTCAAAAATCGTTCGTCATCAAAATTTACATAAGCAAAATTACTGTCTTTTAAACCCTGCCATGCCAGTGTTGATTTTCCACAGCGCCTCACTCCTGTAATGATTTGAACAAGATTACTTTTGATATTGATATCGGGCACTTTTTCGCGCAGCACCCATTGTTGGTTTTTAAAGTAATTAATTTCTTCCTGTTGCTCCTCCACAATTAATTTCAGTTCAAAATTTGCCATTTTCAAGAATATTTATGTTCAGATCAGTCAATACAAAAATGATAATTAATGAGAATAATGTGCGAAAATAGAATTTTATAATGAGAATAATTACAGTTTCATTAAATTTCTATTGAGAATAATTACAACTAAAATTTAGTTCTAATGAGAATAATTACACTTTTTTCTGTTTTCTACTGAGAATAACTACACTTTTATTTTAATTCTATTGAGAATATTTACATAAATTTCTGATTTCTACTGAGAATAATGAAAGATTTTTTTCATCTTATATTATTGAGCCCGTATCGAACCAAAAATTCAATTCCGGTGTTAATACATTGCATTTTCATCCACTTTAATCTATTCACAATGATCAAAAAACAAACAATTCAATTTCTAATCACTTTAAGGGAAAACAATCACAAAGATTGGTTCGATGCGCACAAGTCTGATTATAAAGCGGCGCACCAGAATTTCCTTGATTTTACCCAGGTGCTGATTGACAGCCTCTCACAAATTGACGGCGGAATACAAGGTTCGCTGCTGGAACCCAAAAAGTGTGTGATGCGCATCTATCGCGATGTGCGCTTTTCGAAGGATAAAACTCCTTATAAATCCAACTTTTTTGCATTCATGAACAAGGGCGGCAAAAAAAGCCCGACCGCAGGTTACTACTTTAACCTGGAGCCAGGAGCATCATTTTTTGGCGGTGGCATTTATATGCCCGAAAGTGCACCTATGACAGATTTGCAAGAAAAGACAGACGAAACCTTTACCGATAACCTTTCTAACGGAAAGCCGGTTTATTGGTGGTACGATTATGAAGATGCTGTTTTCCGTTCGCATTTTGAAAAGGAAGCAGGTACAAGATTTTTTGTAAAATACGCTCGGGGTAACGGTAATGAAATTGAGCTGTTTAAGAAAAACAGCAATGTGCTTATGGATGCTTACTCTGACCTTGACAAGGTACTTATTACCAAAGAAGATTACGACAAATTTCCGCAGGAAGCAATATTTAAAAAGTAACCGCAACGGACAAGGCTCTAGCGCATGAAACCTACGAAGTCTTCAAAGGTGTAATCCTGTGCCGATACAAAGCCGGCCATTAACAATAAAAGTAAAGTTGCTGTTAGTTTGTGTAATCTTGTTCTCATTTTTGATTTATATGTTGTTATTATCACCCCAGCCATGGCCTGTAGATACAAGCTTAAGTTTGGCAGCATTGGCCTGATCAGGAAATGTAAAACTGTAACCCTCCGCCGGCTGTTCAAAAGAATAATAAGTAGCAATTTAAATAAATAATAATGAAGAAAACTACAATTATTGTTTTTGTTCTGTCTGCTCTACTTTTTCAATTGTCATTAGCTCAAGATAGCAAAGAAGCTCTGTCGCAGCAGGCAGCCAATCAGCTGGCCGACCTGATGAGCTTTCCGTTTCAGAACAACCTGAACATGAATTACGGGGAATACAACCGCAATACGAACATCCTGAATATTCAACCTGTGATCCCCTTTGCCGGTGGCAGGATCATCACCCGGACCATCTTTCCTATCGTGAGGATCCCCGACTTCGCCAGTGAAGACGGAATAGCCGCATCCGGATTAAGCGACATCGTGTTCACGGCATTCTATACGCCGCCCAATCAACCCTTCACCTGGGGTTTCGGGCCGGTACTGGAAATCCCCACAGGCGGAGCCGAAAGGGGAACGCAAAAATGGAGTGCAGGGCCTTCTTTTGTTGCGCTCCTGCAACCCGGCGACTGGACCTTCGGGGTGCTGGTGAACAATGCCTGGTCGTTTGCCGGGAAAGAGGAACCTGCTGATGTAAACCACATGCTGCTCAATCTTTTCATTGTCCGCCAGCTGGGTGATGGCTGGTATGTGAATTCCGCCCCCATCATCACCGCCGACTGGGAGGCTGAGAGCGATGACCGCTGGATAGTACCGTTGGGAGCCGGTGGCGGAAAACTGATATTGCTCGGTGGTAAGCTGCCACTGAACCTTCAAACACAAATCTATTACAATGTCGTCCGACCAGATTTTGGACCGGAATGGCAATGGCGTGTACAGGCGCAAATACTGTTGCCGAAAAGTATTTTCAAAAGATGACAGAAGATGAATTTCAGGAATCTCATTTAAGCTTATTTTTTTTCATCTTGCCGGGGGATAAGGTAATCCCGCAGGGATCCCTTTGGGATAGGGTTGGTTTTTATTGTTCTCTGATTCTACTGAGGTTTCGGAAAATGATAAGGTTTTTGCGGAAACCTGGGAAAATGCCAATCGAAGCCGGGAAAACCTTATTGACCAAAACCAAACCTTAGTAGAAAGGAATATCCCCACGAGTTTCATTCAACCTTATTGTCCAATACCAAACCTTAGTAGAAAGGAATATCCCCACGAGTTTCAATCAACCTTATTCCCTATTTCATCTCCATCTTGCCGTGGAATAAGGTAATAAGGTTAGGGTTTCTTCATTGTTCCCCATTTCTACTAAGGTTGAGATAAATAATAAGGTTTTCGTGGAAACCAGGGAATATGCTCAACCAAAGCTGGGAAAACCTTATTTTCCAAAACCAAACCTCTGTAGAAAGGAATTTCCCCACGAGTTTCATTCAACCTTATTACCTTATTATTCTCCATCTTGCCGTGGAATAAGGTAATAAGGTTAGGTTCTTTTATTAATCACCATTTCTACTAAGGTTTCGGAAAATGATAAGGTTTTCGTGGAAACCAGGGAATATGCTCAATCGGAGCCTGAAAAACTTTATTCTCCAAAACCAAACCTTAGTAGAAAGGAATTTCCCCACGAGTTTCATTTAACCTTATTACCTTATTATTCTCCATCTTGCCGTGGAATAAGGTAATAAGGTTAGGG
>CAYNDN010000419.1:0-3523 GCA_964395075.1 uncultured Lentimicrobiaceae bacterium
TCATACCCCTAATAACCAACATCTTATATGAGTATTTGTTAAGTTAATGGCATTAGGTTAAAACCCGGGGCTAGTGAAAAGTATCGACTTTATGGACAGACCCTGATTACAATTGCTGTAAAAAAAGATTGAGGTTTTCGTCGGAACCCAGCTTGAGTTTTTTGCGCAGCCGGTAGCGTGCTTTTTCGATGGCTTGCAACGACTGGAATGTGATGGCTGAAATGTCTTTGGTCGTCATATTTAATTTGAGGAGGACGCAAAGCTTTTGTTCATTTTTTGATATGCCGGGAAATTCATTTTTCAGCCTGACAAGGAAATCGCCGTGTACTTCGGCAAAAATCGTTTCGAATTCCCTCCAATTGATGGTTGCCGAATTTGCTTTTATGTGTGTAATAAATTTGTTGATTTCCAGCTTGTGCTTATCGTCTAACTTTGTTGTGATCCCGGTAATTTTATCATTTATTTCGCAAATGGTATTGCTGCTGTGCACTAAACGCGTAGCGGCTTTTGTAAGCTCAGTTTTGCTTTGTTCAAGTTTTTGCAGCAGTTCTTTTTTTTCTTTTTCTGCAATAATTTTTTCCAGACGAATTGTTTTGTTCATTTCCCTGATTAATAAAATTGCAGAGCGAACACGCGCCAGAAGTTCAATTTTATCAATAGGTTTTCTTACATAATCCATGGCGCCGGCTTCGAGTGCAGTCTGCAAATCTTCCGAAGAGGTCATTTTTCCGGTGGCCATTATTATTGGGATGTTACTGGTCGAAGGTTCGCTTTTAAATAGTTTTATTGTTTCGATTCCATCAAAATCAGGCATGTCCCAGTCGGTAATGATCAGCGATGGCTGGGTTTCAAGTGCTATTTTAAAACCTTCTTTTCCACTGGTGGCAACCAAAGTTTTGTACTTGTTGTCGCGGAGTATATTAAAAATGATTTCGATGTTGCCGGGTGAATCATCAATAACCAAAATTTTGTATGAGAGGTAATCAGCCATTTATAAGTTTATTGTATAACTCTTTGTTTGCGGTAAAAATGGCATTTTTCAATTGTTTTTTCCAGTTTTCAATATGTTCATCATTGCTTTCAAAAGTATCAAGAATTTCGCAAATATCGGTAACCTGATACATCGGGATTTCTCTGATCCGGGCCTTCATTTCCTGAGGAATGGCTGCTTTGATGGTTTGTTGGGAAGGCTTAACTTCCTCCGATGGTTTGTGTATAATTTTTGTTTCAGATGCAGGAACAGTAAACCAAAAAGTTGTCCCCCTGCCTGTTTCAGAATCTACGCCGATTTCGCCTCCATGTGCTTCAATGGCCATTTTGCAAAAGGTTAAACCAAGGCCTGTAGAACGTATTTTCCCGGATTTTTTCTCAGAAATCTGCCCGAATTTTTCAAACACAAGGTGGATTTTATCTGCCGGAATGCCCTGTCCGGGGTCGCTCACTTCGACATGCACAAATCCTGAAAGATTTTTAAATCCCATTAAAACAATCATACCATTTACGGGTGTATATTTTATGGCATTGGTAAGCAGGTTTACAAAGATGCGTTCGATAATTTCCTTGTCGACCAGCACCGTTACATCCGGCTCAATCTTGTTCAAGATGCTAATGTTTTTTTCATCTGCCATATATCCAATATCCGAAACGGCATTTGAGGAGAGTTCGAAAATGTTGCAGTCAACAGCGTTTATTTTCATCAGGGTATGTTCATGTTTTTCTACATCAAGAATATTTACCACCAGGTTGATCAATTGCTTGCCGGACTGATGTATGGTTTTTAGTGCTTTTTCGACATTTTGGAATATACCGGGATTTTTGGTGTCTGAAAAATTAACAATCACATTCAATGGATTTTTCAGGTCGTGGATCAGGGTTTGGGTAAGCGATTCCTTAAAACTGCCCAGCTTTTCGAGATGTTCGTTCTGCTGGTTGAGTAGTTCTGCCTGAGCAGTGATTTCTTCTTTTTGCTCCATCAGTTCAACGTTTTTCGATTGTAGCTCCTTTGTGCGGTCAGCCACAATTGCTTCAAGGTGCAGTTTTTCTTTCTCCAGTCGCCGGATGTTTAGTTGCGCCAGCAGCCATATCAGTGCATACAAAGCGGCGAAAAGTGAGAAGTAGATCAGGTATTTGAAAAATGCCAGGCGGTTTTTGGTGTAACTGAACACGTAAGTGAAAAGGTTGGAATGAAATTGAAAGTACGTTTTACCATCTTTTACATAAGTGATGATATCAAGGGGATGAAAATAAGAAGATGGCTCATAATTCAACTTATACTCCGTCTGGTGCGAAAAATCATGGGTAAAAACCAGCAGGCTGTTTTGTCGGGCTGCAACAAATTCGTTCAGTCCATCCTTGTCGATATCAGCAAACCCGCTTGCAACGGTGATGTTGTTAACTGTTTTCATTTCCACCAATTGATTATTGAGCAGATGAAGGGCATTTTGGCTTTTTAAAACAATCATGTTTCCATCGGTAAAAATTTTTTGGTAATCCTGTTTTGCCGGGATTT
This sequence comes from uncultured Lentimicrobiaceae bacterium, assembly GCA_964395075.1. Classification (GTDB taxonomy): domain Bacteria; phylum Bacteroidota; class Bacteroidia; order Bacteroidales; family 4484-276; genus SABY01. The sequence goes on from CAYNDN010000419.1 coordinate 2,510, forward strand.
GAGCAACAATTTCGCCCTGTAAATTGCAAAGGGTAATATTTTGGATCGTGGCAAGCGATGTTTTGGAGGTGGTGAGCGCAACAATCAAAGGAGCACCATTGCGCCGCACAAGGCCTGTTGAGGTATTATTGGTCCATCCATAAAAGCTTATGGGTTCAAAAGCAAAATCTAATTGGTCGGTGTAGAGGAGGATATACGAAGCAAAATCGCCGTAACGATAAACCCTTTTCTTTTTTGCATCGAGGAGCAGCAGTGTATCCGGATTTGTGGAGCGGCTCATGTGTAGGCTGTCGGCAGGCGAAATGGTGTTTCCTGAAGCTGAGACTTTGGCAGCCAGTAAAAACCGTTTTCCGTTGTATTTGAGCAATTCCAGGCTGGTATTAACGATGCTGCTTTTTTTTGAACTGGTCAATCGGCCGGTGTTGTCGGTGTAGCGGTAGATATTTCGTGGTTGCACCGAATAGCCGGCCTGAAGGTCGAAAAAAACATCATTGCCATCCATGATGATGTCGAAATTAATTACATCCCATTCGTTGTTATAGAAATTGATGGAATCTACGGCAACTTTTTCTATTCTTGTAAAAATGCTTTTTTCCAGATCAAACTCAACAATGTTGAGCAAGGCCTGGTTTTCATTGGCCGTAATAAAAACCCATTCGGCAATGTTGTTGCGGTTCAAATCGGCAAAGTGGATCGCCTGGCTGATAAATTTTTCATTTTTATCGAAAGTTAAAACATCAATAAGCGCATTGTTTTTAATAATATCAATAGACTGAAAAGCAGTGTTTTTAGCATAGTGATGAATTGTTTCGTGCTGGCCGTCATGGTTTAGGTCCGGCTGGTACAAATGATTGCCTGCAATGTATGATTTAATGGATTCTGCCTGCAGGTTATATTTTTCCAAATGCAAATAAGGAAGAGCGGAAATGATGAGAAACGTGATACCCAGCGCCAGAAAAGCTATGATGATGTGTTTCAGAATTTTCATCGTGTGCCGGTGTTTCTCAGCTTTAT
>CAYNDN010000419.1:3533-4978 GCA_964395075.1 uncultured Lentimicrobiaceae bacterium
TTAAGATTGGCATTATAAATTTGGTCAGGATGTTTCGTTATTTATTGATTTCGCCCACACCTGTTTCCCATCAAAAGTTACCGCCACCTTCATAATGTTGGTGCAACCCAATTGACGGAGGGTGGTTTCGTATTGGCGGTCTTCGATTTGCTTCAGGGCGGCTTGGAGGGCGGTTTCTGTGGTTTCGCGGGGACGGATTTTTTTCATTTCGATGATGATGCCGGGCTGGTTCTTATTTTTGGGAGTCATCAAAATGTCCACCCGGCCATAGCCCGATTCCCTTTCCGATTCGATGTGGTAGCTGTCTTTCAGCGTAATCAACATGCCCAGCACAAAAGCATGATACACCTTTTCGATGTGGTCTTTTGAAGTTTGGTAAAAGGAAAGATAGTTGACCACAAAAACATTCAGGATATCTTCAAACAATTCAATATCGCCGGATATCAGGGCGCTGAGCATGTTTTCCAAATCTTTGCTGCCGATGCTTTCGTTAAACCATTTGTTGATGGTATCAATGTAAATCAATGTTAATTCCTGATTGGGAATTGAAACCTCAAAAACCCTTCTGTTGTTTTGCATGCCATGATACAGTGCCTTTAAATATCCTGTTTGAATCAGGAACGACATGACGGTTTCATGATTACTCTCCAGATCATCGAAAGAGATATTCTCGTTTACAGGTGTTAAAACAGGTATGTGGTTAAGCACATCTTCAACTCCCTTTTTTACTGTATTATCCGAATCCCTGATAAGGCTGTGCACCAACGCATTGGCACTCGTACTTAGCCAGTAGGGCTTAAATTCTCCTTCGTTCTTTACAAAACTCAGAATTGACCAGGGATTGTAAATTTCTTTGTTGCCAAAATAATAGCCGTTGTACCAGCTTTTTACATCGTGTTGCGTATTGCTTAATCCATAATAATTCAGTATTTCATCAACTTCCTGTTGGGTAAAACCAAAATAATTGTTGTAATTTTTATTCAACACTGAATACACCTCCACATTATTCAGGTCGCTGAACATGGATTCTTTTGAAACCCGCAGTATGCCGGTTAAAATGCCCTTTTGCAGGTATTCGTTGCCTTTTAGTGTATTGCCAAGAAGTATGCGAAGGAAGTTAATGGCTTGTGTGTAAAAACCGTTAAGGTATGCCTCATGGATGGGTGTGTCGTATTCGTCAATGAGTATTAAAACCTTTTTTTGATAATACCTGTGCAGGTATTCTGAAAGCGTAAGTATCGAAAAATTAATCACGGTTGCGTCAGCCGCTTTGTTCAATATCGCTTTATATTCTTCAACTTCAGTTTTGTTGAAAATATCTTTTTCAAGGATGTATTTATATTCCTGAAAGGTCTTGCCAATAATTGTGATTATTGATGCATAAACTTCTTCGTAAGTTTTTCCTTTGCAGGATTTAAAGCTTAGCGAAACAACCGGATACTTTC
>CAYNDN010000420.1:0-4971 GCA_964395075.1 uncultured Lentimicrobiaceae bacterium
ATTGTTATTCCCTGTTTGGTTTTGGCTTGTCCAAGTTGGGGGAAGGTAGAGGATAGATGGTAGATGGTAGAGGTTTGGGATGCAGTGAGTGATGAGTTTTGAGAGATGAGAAATGGAGTTTTGGAGTGATGGAGGATTGGGTGAAGGTGGCCACGGAGGATTTTGAAGACTTGAGACACATAGTGCGTAGCGCATAGCGCATAGTGCTTGAAGTGTGGTTGGGGTCGTTAGAGACTTTAGAGTCCTTTTAGAAGGGGGCTAGATGGTAGATTTTGGAGGATTGGAGTATTGCAGGAGAAGTATTGGAAGATTTGGAAGGGAGAGTTGCAGAGTGCTGAGCGCATAGCGCAGGAGATGGATGACACCCGAACGCAGTAAGGATTAATGACGCGCGCAGCACAAATAACGCCGACCAACGGAAGACCAATTACGCATGAGCGAAGCCCTGCCAGCGTGACGCAGTCAGGCAGGGAATGCAAATGACATCCGAACGCAGTGAGGGTCAATAAGCGAATGCATTTTTTTAAACAACATAAATCAACAAAATCATGAAAAAAGTAATTTACACAGACAAAGCACCAAACGCCGTTGGCCCATACAGCCAGGCTATTGATCACATCGGACACCTTTTTATCTCAGGCCAGGTTCCGATTGACCCGGCAACCGGAAAAGTTGTTGAGGGAGGCATTACCGAACAAACCGAACAGGTGATGAAAAACATCGGTGCCATCCTGGAAGAAGCAGGATACACCTTTGATGACGTGGTAAAATCAACCTGCCTGCTCAACGACATGGACAATTTTGCCGCCATGAACGAAGTATATGCAAAATACTACCCCAACAACCCACCTGCCCGTGCGGCCTATGGCGTGGTTAAACTTCCGCTCGGTGTGATGGTTGAAATTGAGACCATTGCGATGAAGTAGCCATTCCGAAAAAGAAACCAAAAGCCGCATCTATTGTATTTAGCTGCGGCTTTTTTTTTGCCGCCCAAGTACCAATATTCAATTTTTCCTATATTTGGCAATGCATAATTCCCTTCTTTTTTTTGAGTGGCTTAACGAGCAGAAAAAAGAAAGTTTAGTGAATATGAATTGATAAGAAAATAACCTTTAAATTATGGAAGATACTCCCAAAATGTAGGATTGGAATTTCTGGCACTTTGCCGGGTCAGGAATCCATCGCCAGGTTATGCAATGGTTCCTTATCCTGTTGTGGGAATCATGTATTAAAAATTACCCAAGATGCCCGATAAATACAAGAATAAATACCGAATAGAATCCATACGAATGCCAAACTGGGACTACCGCTGGAATGGAAAATATTTCATTACCATCTGCACCTATAAAATGCAGCATCTTTTTGGCAAAATCTACAATGCGAAAATGGAACTGTCGAACGTAGGGGTATTGGCCGATGTGTTTTGGCACGAAATTAAAAACCATACCGAGAATATCGAACTGGATGCCTTTGTGGTAATGCCCAACCACATTCATGGAATCCTTATAATCGATAATCCATATCGAATTGATGAAAATGGAAACCCCATAAAAAATGGCGATACTCCGGGGAATACGGAACATAATGCCGGGGATGATGGGGGAAATGATGGGGGTTGTAAAGCCAGGGCATGCCCTGGCTCTAAGCAATCACACAGCCCTGGCCATAACCCATCACACGGCCAATCACCCGGCGCACGCCGATTCCAAAACATCGGAAAAAACTCCCTCTCCTCCACCCTGGGCTCCTACAAATCTGCCGTAACCAAACACGCACACCGGCTGGGCTATTACATCAAATGGCAGGAACGCTTCCACGATCACCTTATCCGCAACGATACCGAATATCAACGAATTAAAAAATACATCCACAATAATCCAAAAAATTGGAATAATGATAAATTCTATCGGAAATAATCCAGAAAATGGCCAAATCCAATGGAATCCCCCAGTGCTGTACAGCCAGGGAATGCCCGAAAAATGGCCAAATCCAATGGAATCCCCCAGTGCTGTACAGCCAGGGCATGCCCTGGCTAAGCCACCACACGGCCCCGGGCACTGCAATACACACATTAATTTTGAATACCATCCAAAAATGGATAAATGAAAACAAATTCAAATATTTATCATTCAACAATTATAATTCAATCTTTTATGAAGAAAATTACTTGCAGTAACAATCAATTATTATCCCGCCACAATTATCTGTGGCAAAATCTCCGTATTGGATTCATTCCTTTGCTTTTTGTTCTCTCATTCCATAGTATTTCAGCTACTGAAATTCCAGACGACACTTTGCAATCAGTATTAAAAACCGGCAGCAAAGAGCAGGTGATTGAAACCTACGAGAAGTTTGTTGGCAGGTTTTACGATTCCAACCCAAAAGCTGTTTTGGAATATGCCGGATTGCTGCTTAGCTACGCTGACAGTCTCGATTATTTAAAAGCAAAATCACTGGCATACCGCCACTATGCCTCGGCTTACAATGTGCTGAGCGATTATCCGCAAACCCTCAAATACTGGAAACTGCAGCTTGAGGCATTGCAGCATTTGGACAACAAAAAACACATGGCCTATACATATTTAAACATAGGCACCACTTATCAAAGCCTCAACCATCCCGATTCGGCTGAATTGAATTTTGAAAAAAGCTATGCTTTGCTCAAAGATCTGGATGATAAAAACGGCCTTAGTCATTATTGGTCCATGCGGGGAATGCACCTCGAGAAAAACGGAAATCTTCGTGAGGGCATCAATGCAAAATACAAAGCGCTAAAAATTGCAGAAGAAATCCCCGACAGTGCGATTATAGCCTCCATGCAGTCGCGCATCGGTGTTTCACATGCCCGGCTTGGCGAACACGAAAAAGCCATTGAGCTTTTCGAAAAAAGCCTCCCCCTGCTTGAAAAACAAAACAACATAAGCCAGGCTTTTCACACCTGGTCTAACCTCGGGGTAGCCTATAACTCTTTACAGCAAAACAGCAAAGCCCTTGAAGCCTACAAAAAAAGCCTGTCGGTAGCCGGGGTTCTCGACAACGATTATGCTAAAGCCATTGCTTCCATGAACATTGCCGAAATTTTGCTGGAGTTAGGCCGCCCCGACAGCGTTCGGCAATACCTGCTTTTGAGCGATGCTGTTTTTACCCGACTGAATGCGCGGCATCCGCTGTGCTATAATTATAATGTAACGGGTAAATATTTCAGCGAGGCCGAAAATCCGGACAGTGCTTTCATTTATTTTAGAAAAGCATTTGAACTCTCCAAAATACTCAATGCCCCCGACCTGCACCGCGATGCCGCGGCCCATCTCTACAGTCTTCAAAAGGATAATGGCAATTACAAAGCTGCCCTAACTTACCACGAAACCTTTAAGCAATACAACGACAGCCTCCTCAACGCCGAAAACATTGCCGAACTCACCAAAATGGAGGAGCAGTACAAATACGAGCAGGAAAAAAAGCAAACTGACCTGTTGCATAAGGCTGCCCTCGATAAAAGGCATTTGGTCATCATTTTGGTATCAGCCGGACTCAGCCTTGCACTGGCATTGCTTATCATGGCCATTATTCAATACAGGCGTAAAAATGCTGCTTATCTCACACTTTATAATAAAAGCATGGCACAAATCCGGGAAGCCGATCTGAAGCGCGCCCGGGAAGGACTGAAAAACGGTGAGCTTTTCGATCAGATCGAACAAAATATGCAGGACGAGCACCTCTACCGAATCAAAGACCTTTCGCAGGATATGATAGCCGATAAGCTCAAAACCAACCGCACCTATGTTTCGCAGGCCATCATCGACCACAGCGGAAAAAAGTTCAGGGAATATGTTAAAGAATACCGTGTGAAAGAAGCCATGGAAATTCTGGCCGATCCCAAAAAATCAAAAGTTTATTCCATCGATGCAATTTCCGAAATGGTTGGGTTTAATTCCATCACAACCTTCAACACTGCTTTCAAACAATCCACCGGGCTCACACCCTCGCAGTTCCGCAGCCGCGCTGAGGAGTCAAGGGGTGAATGAATAGGACGCAAGAAGAATTCACCCCTTGACTTCCCCACGCGAGCCAAATTCTCCCGGAAATTGTATTCACCGGTTGACTAACCTAACGCAACGAATCACCTAATGACTGAACTAACACAAAAAAAATGAACTTTGAAAAAGAATACATCTACCACATTTACAGCCAGGGCAACAACCACCGCAAAATTTTCCTGCTGCAAAAAAACTACCTGTACTTCCTCGAAAAGCTCCGGGATTTCATCCTGCCCTACGCCGACATCCTCGCCTGGTGCCTCATGCCCAACCATTTTCATTTGATGGTGAAAGTGAATGAGGTTGAATTGCCTAAACCCAGTCAGGGGGTGACTCCAAGTCACCCCCTGACTAAAAACAACCCCCTGCCACCAAGTCACCCCCTGACTAAGATTAGGACCCTAAACCAATCCATCGGTATCATGCTCCGCAGCTACACCCGCGCCATTAACAAGCAGGAAGGCTTCTCCGGCTCCCTTTTCCGCGAAGAGGCAAAGGCCGACTGCCTCAACTGCACCGAAGGCTTGACAAAACCTTATTTCATGAAACAAGGCATCACACATATTAACATCACCGATCCGGCAAGGCAATATCCGCAGGTATGCTTTCACTATATCCACCAGAACCCGGTAAAAGCCGGGCTGGTAAAAGAAGCCGAAGGCTGGGATTTTTCTTCCGCACGCGATTACGCTGGATTGCGCAATGGCAAACTCATAAACAAGGAGGTAGCAGCCGAGTATTTGGATATCCGCTGGCCGCCTCCGGAGTAGTCAAGGGGTGAATAAATAGCACGTAAGAAGAATTCACCCCTTGACTAAAACCGGGAGGAGAATCAGTCAAGATTGAGAAAGTCAAGGGGTGAATAAGCAGGACGCAAGAAGAATTCACCCCTTGACTACCCATTGGAGAGAAAGTCAACCGGTGAATAAACATA
>CAYNDN010000421.1:0-4958 GCA_964395075.1 uncultured Lentimicrobiaceae bacterium
AATAATACAGCGTATAGGAGACTCATGATTGTCAATGGATTGTTATTAGGAAATTTTAACAGACGTAGCAACAGAATTTATTTCCTACTTTATCGCAGGGCATAAAAAAAGCTGCATTGAGCAGCTTTTTATTTCATCTATTCTTCGTAAACCGGCCAATCACTGGCATCCCAGTTTGATAAATCAACTTCCTTCCATTTGGGGTGGCCGTTGGATTTTAGATTTTCCAGGTTTTCGGTAATCCCATCAATCAGCTCATCAAGCATTTTCTTATCCTCATCAGTAAGCTTGTTTTCGTTTACCACAAGTAAACTTTGTACGCTATATGTGGGCACGTCAACTTCAAGCCATTTGTAAGTTCCGGCAGGAATGATACCTTCATCATAAAACTTGGCCCAGTCATCAAAATCAACCAGCGGAACAAGTTCTAATTCTGCTGATAAAGCCTGAGGATTAACATTTATTTTTTCTATGGGCGCACTTCCTACCACAAAAAATGCATCCAGTTGGTTTTTAAGTAACATGCTCATGGCATTCTCGTACAATACCGGCATCGACATCCAGAAAATCCTGGTTCTGTCCTTAATATTATTTGTGGTGGTGTAGGTTCCCTGGCTGCGCTTTCCAATGGCAACCATGGTGCTGTCGGTGAGATCACGCAAATCGTTTATGCCTTTATCTTTTCTGGTTACAAGGTGGATTTCCTCTTTTGCCAATGGCACAACGACCTTTATATTTTCCAGCTTTCTGGTATTTCGTATCAGATCGTTGTTTTGCATGTAATACAGGTAATCCTCCTGGACAATCCCGACTTTAAAAGGAGAAGCAGCGTCGGCAATATTTTCAAGATTAATGGCTGCACCTTCGGTAGGGATATTGGTGATTAATTGTACTGAATCCGTATTAACTACATTGGCGATATCAGCTACAAATTCATGATAAGAACCCTTTTCAACGCCTGAGAGTATGCTTAGCTGAGCCCTTACATTGGATTGCATTAAAATAAGAATCGATGCTGCGAGAAGAAGTGAATAAAATTTCATGTTTAGCAATTAGGTTAGTTGGATAAATTCATTGTATAGAAACGCAAAAATATAACTTTGGTTTAAATGGGTTGCCTTAAGGATTGTTATAATACATCCCGCTATTCATACCAGAGGATAAGGTGAAAATTTTAATTTTACCAAACTATGACAATCCTGCGACCCAATCTGGACAAACCAAAACCAACGATAGAATTACTTTTTCCAGAATTGTGTTTGTGTGTCTGTTAATTAAAAAAATACCCTTCCAATTCAAGACCGGAAGGGTATTCAATTTTTTTCGTGTGGAGCTGCAGGGAGTCGAACCCTGGTCCAAACAAGCAGCAATAGAGCTTTCTACATGCTTATTTTGCCATTGATTGTCGGGAACAGGCAGAGGACAAACACCCAACCTGAACCTTAGCTTCTTAATTTTCGCCGAATGCCCGAAGCCTGCAAACGACTAGCCCTGTTTTGCGTCGCCCCGTGATCAGGCAGGAACAAGGCGTGTCCGCCTGCGGAGAGTCTCGTCCCGAACTCCTTGAGCTGGGATTAGGCATAATCTACTGAACTTCGATTACGCTGCGAGAGCATAATTTGTGTTGCCAGTTATGGCTTTTGGAATAGTTTTTAACGAGCCACATTCCAATGCCCGACATGCTTACAATACCACTTCCTTGCTGTCAAAACCGGTCAGCCCCAATATTTTAAAAGAACTTTCCCCAAAAAACGGGCTGGCAAAGTTAATGTTTTTATGGCACTTACATTCATAGCAATTAAATTGAAAAAGGATTAATTTATTGTTTGTTAATTATTTAACCCCATATCATTTAAAATATGATGCAAATAAAAAATTAGTAGAGCGTAGAATTTACGAAAAAATTAGAAATTTTGCCTGACAACTTGGATAAAGAAACAATTCCTTATCGTTCAGCATCAATGAGAATGGATTAGAAATTAAATGGGCGGGACTTTATTCAGGTAAAGCCTTTACAAAATCTTTGTGCATAATAATACCCTGAAGGATGGTAATCACTGTTTCGTTATCGAGTTGTTTGATGATATCATGCACCTGTCGGGCTTTTTCTTCTTTGTTGAGGCTCGATTTCAATAATTTCATCAGGGCCTTGTACTGCGATCCTTTCAGTTCGTCATCAAGTGCATCCAATACAACCGAAACAGCAATTTTGCCCTCTTCTGCATTGCTCCCCGGAGCACCCAGCATTTCTAATTCTTCGATGGATGCCTCCAAAACTTCACGGCCCAGTTTTTTGCAGGAATCCAGGTATGCCGAATATCCGGAAGTATCACGGAGCGACCAGCTGTTGTATTCGTATTCGATATTTTCGATTTGCTTTACTTTTTGACTGCCAGAGCCAAAAATAGCCTCAAGCAATATGATGGTGTGTTTTTTCCAGGCCTCCAGGTCGAAGGATTTATCGTTGAGTTTGTCGATTTGCTTTTGTAGCAGTCCAATTTTTGTTTCAGCCATTTTGTGTTTGTTTTAATGAGGGTAAAATTAATCAAAAATAATAACTGAAAGCCGGAAAAATGTTTTGGGATTAACACGTCAGGGCAAAAAAGATTATGTAGGATACGCAGCCGAAAACTTCAAACTATCAAATTTTTGATAGCTACCCTTTCACTAATTTTTATAATTTCGCGCAACAAATTCAACACGGAATGTAGAATCTGGCAACTTTCAACCATAAAGCGAAGGGGGGAATCATGATTGAGACCATCAAGATAGGAACCATTAAGTGGCACCACATCATTGATCCAAAAGAAGAGGATCTTGAATTTTTAAGAAACAATTTTTATTTTCACCCCCTCGACATCGAAGACTGCCGCAGCAAGCTCAACCAGCGCCCTAAGATCGACATCTATGATGATTACTATTTCATCATCCTACATTTTCCCAAATTCGACCGCATTAACCGTTTCCTGAAAACTAAGGAAGTGAAAATATTTTGGGGAGATGATTATGTGATTACCCTGGGAAATACCCATTGGGTGGTGAAAGACCTCTTTAATGAAGCATTAGCCCAGGCCGAAAGAAAAGAAGAATTTGAAATAGGCACAACCGATGCCCTGCTCTATCACATACTGGAAAGATTGATGCATGAAACCCTGTCGCTGACAAGAAAAATCGGGAGTGATGTGGAATTCCTCAACCGCGATTTGTTTAATAAAAACGCAGAAAAAACCATCGAAAGAATTTCGGTTACCCGGAAAAATATTATTCTGCTCAACACGATTTTTAAACCGCAGCTTCCTCTGTTCCACAAATTCGAGAGTGGGGCTATTGAAGGCTATGCCGATAACATGGAAGATTACTGGGGAAACATACTCGACTATTACCAAAAAATCTGGGATATGACCGAGGATTACCAGGAACTCATCGAAGGCTTATCAAAAACTTTCGATTCGCTACAGGCCAACCGTACCAACCAGATCATGAAAATACTCACCCTGATTTCGTCATTCATATTGCCTTTATCGTTTATAACAGGAATTTATGGTATGAACCTGGCCCTGCCACTACAGGACAATCCGGTAGGATTCATCACAGTGATCTCCGTCATGGCACTCATTGCCATTGGGATGTTGTCGTATTTTAAAATGAAAAAATGGATGTGACGGGAGGAAAGTAGGCAGTAGCAGTCGGTAGCGGTTTTTTTATCCCAGGTAAAAAAAAGATCAATATAGAAATAAGCTGGAAAACCTTCGTTGTCCGAACGATGATCTGCGGTTGCACAATCCAGGAACCAGTGTATTTCCAAATGAAATGGCAAATATCATATATCTGACATCTTACACCGGACATCTGACATTAATGTCAGATAGCCTGCCCACCCTCTAAACTCCTCAGTGCATAATCTTAAAAGCCAGTTCTTTCATCAGTTCACCATCTTCCATAGGGACACTTTCCACACCTTTGGCTTTTTGGTCGTATTGACGCAACAACGAAAAGATACTGCGAAGTTTTTTAGGGTTGTAAATGCCGGCAGCAGCACGGTATTCATTCACAAAAAATGGTGCTACTCCAATTTCGGCAGCTATGCGGTTTTGATCTCTTTTATCCCTCAAAAAATGAAAATGGAAAATCTTCCTGAAATAAGTATAAATGAGCACGATTTGCATGATGGCCGGGTATTCTCTGGGATTGGCACCAAAATAATTGATGATCTTATTCACCCTCACCACATCACGTTTACCCAGTGCCCGCTGCAATTCAAAAATGTTATAATCTTTGCTGATGCCAATATTTTCTTCAACGATTTCCGGTGTGATTTCGGTCCCCGGCTCAACGTTGAGCAAAAGTTTGTTGATTTCATTTTCAATCTTACTCAGGCTGGTTCCGAGGTTTTCGGCAAGCAGGGTTTTGGTGATGGTTGAAATACGGAATCCCTTTGCCTGCAAATTCTTTTCGATATAATCAGGGATTTGGTAATCACGTTTTGGGTCCGACCGGAACAACACTCCATTTTTGGCAACCAGCTTGGCAAATTCAGTGCGTTTATCAAGCTTTTTGTATTTATAATCAAAAACCAGGATGGTTGATTCCACCGGTTTTTTGAGGTATGCTTTGAGATAATCGTTTTTCTCCAATTCGCGCAGGTGTTGTGCTTCCCTAACGATCACCACTTTATATTCGCCAAAACCCGGATATTCTTTTGCCAGCGCAAGCACTTGTTCAACAGTAACATCGCGGCCGTAAACCACATTTAATCCAAAATCCCGCTCCGACTCATCCAACACTGTTGTCTCCAGCAGCTTACTGATTTTATCAATATAAAAAGGCTCCTCTCCGGACAGGAAATATACCGGAGAAAAAATCCTATTGTTAATTCTGCTTATTAAATTTTCATATTCCATGATTTGAATATCAAATATTAAAACCGGAGATGCTTAACGGTTTGCCTGTTTTCGATG
>CAYNDN010000422.1:0-4954 GCA_964395075.1 uncultured Lentimicrobiaceae bacterium
GGTTTGAATTTTTCACACGCCTCGAATTTGAACTTTATAGAGCAAACACACGACTTTATGGACAAGCACAAATTATTTCAAACCCTTCACCTTTGGTAATCCCGCCACAAAGCTTTTCAGATAAAAAGGCTCAAAATAGGCTGTATTTTCAAATTGTTTATTTTTAAATTTCAACCAGGCTAAATCAATCATGAATTTTGCTGAAGGATGAATATCATCCTGAAAAATGGCATTAGTACCGTTAATTACACTTTTGCATTTGGCGGCACCATCTCCTGAAAACACAATCTTTTGGTTCGTCAAATCCCGCCGATATGTATTTTCATCGATAATCTCAGCTTTTACTTCACGCTTAAATGCGCCTGAAGCATCAAAAAAAGCTGCGTAAACTTCCATTCTGCGGGCATCAATCATTGGGCAATAAATCAGGTTGTCATCAAACCAGGATTCTTTTTTCGCCTTGCTTATACTGGCAACGGCCATCAGTTGAAGTGTGCTGATGGCAATCAAAGGTTTATCCAGCGCATAACACAGCCCTTTTGCTGCTGAAACCCCGATCCGTAAACCTGTGTATGAACCAGGCCCCATGCTAACGGCTACAGCATCCAGTTCGGCAGGTTTTATTTGGTGAGCCTCAAATAGCTCCTCCATAAAAATGGTAACTACTCTGGAATGGGCATTGACTTCATTCGTTTCTTTTAATCCTGTTAACAGGTTATCTTCGCTTAAAGCTACCGAACAAAAGCGGCTGGCTGTATCGATATGCAAAATTTTGATCATGCTGCAAAGATAGAGTTTACCATTTGGTTTCTTAGTTAGGATTTTTTCTGGCACTCACTTATGTATTATCCTCTTGGTGGATGTGGTAATATGGTAGCAGTTTTTCATCACGGGTTTACATCGAATTTCTTCCTTTCTTTATGATACCGCTTGCTTTGACTTTCGGCAGACTAAAATCAAAGCAGACTAAAATCAAAACTATGAAAACAGCTCTATATTTTTTTGGTGGTTGTGCTTGTCATTATTTGCCAGGATCAGACATACCAATACAGGTATAACCAGATGCACTGGTCAGAAATGAATAAAGAAAAATACTGGGATGTGTTCTTAAGGATCGATAAACTGATGTAAAAAAATGGCTGATCTTTCAGTGAGATCAGCCATTTTTTATTATGATGCAACAGTTTCATCAATCATATCGAAACCCGAGCAGGTACAAAACAGGTTCCGGTCACCCCAGGCATCATCAATTTTTGTTACCGGGGGCCAGTATTTATCAGCTTTGCTGCAATCTATCGGGAATGCGGCTTTGGTTCGTGTGTAGGGTCTGTCCCAGTTTTCGCTGCTGATCATGCAAACGGTGTGTGGCGCATTTTTCAGCACATTATTTTCTTTGTCGTATTTACCATCCACAATTTCATCAATTTCTTTTCTGATGCTGATCATTGCTTCAACAAATCGTTTCAATTCGGTTAATGGTTCACTTTCTGTGGGTTCAACCATTAAGGTGCCATGAACCGGGAATGCTACTGTAGGAGCATGGAAACCATAATCCATGAGGCGTTTGGCAATATCTATAACATTCACATTAGCCAGTTTGCTGAATTCGTTGCAATCGATGATGAATTCGTGTGCAACCCGGTTATTTTTGCCTGTAAACAGAATTTTATAATGATCCTGTAAAGCATTTTTCAGGTAATTTGCACCAAGTATTGCCATTTTGGTTGCCTCTGTAAGTCCATTGCCACCAAGCAGTTTGATGTAGCCATAAGAGATGGGCAAAACCAGTGGGCTACCAAAAGGAGCAGATGAAATTGCTGAAATGGCTTTTTCTCCTCCGGTTTTTATAAAAGTGTTGCCGGGCAAAAATGGTGCAAGATGCCCGGCAACGCCGATCGGTCCAACACCAGGTCCGCCACCACCATGGGGGATGGCAAAAGTTTTATGCAGGTTCAAATGGCAAACATCGGCCCCAATCAAACCGGGATTGGTAAGGCCTACCTGCGCATTCATGTTGGCACCATCCATGTAAACCTGTCCGCCATTGTCGTGGATTATCCGGATAATATCAATCACATCCTGCTCAAACACACCATGGGTTGAAGGATAGGTTATCATGAGTGCGGCAAGGTTGTCGGTGTATTTTTCTGCCTTGGCACGCAGATCATCAACATCAACGTTTCCGCTATCGTCTGATTTTACTACCACTACCTTCATGCCTGCCATTACCGAACTTGCCGGGTTTGTACCATGCGCTGATGAAGGGATCAGGCAAATATTGCGATGTCCCTGTCCGATACTGCTGAGATATTCGCGAATTACCATCAGTCCGGTATATTCGCCGGAGGCTCCTGAATTGGGCTGGAACGACAAGGCCGCAAATCCCGTGATTTCGCATAGGTCTTTTTCCAGGTTTTTGATTAATTCAAGGTATCCCTCAGCCTGATCAACCGGGACAAAAGGGTGAATGTTACCAAATTCGGGCCATGATAAAGAAAACAACTCGGCGGCGGCATTCAGTTTCATGGTGCAGGATCCCAGCGGAATCATCGTTCTGTTCAATGCCAGGTCGCGATTTTCGAGCTTTTTCATATATCGCATCATCTCTGTTTCCGAGTGGTAGGTATTGAAAACATCGCCCTGGAGATACTTTGATGTGCGAATGAATTTTTCGGGTATCATGTTCTGCTCTGCTAGTTCAGCTTCAATATGGTCCCTGCCGGCCGCATTGGCCAGTACTTCTAAAATCTCATTTACATCGTTTAGACTAGTAGTCTGGTCCAGACTTACCCCAACAGCACCATCGGAATACCGAAGGTTAATGTGCATTGCTTCGGCAAGTTGCCTGATTATACTTGTTTCAACCTGTCCTTCAGTTGAAATCCATAGTGTATCGAAATAGGCTGCATTTTCTACCTTGAAACCCAGTTTTTCAGCACCATCGGCTAAAGCTACTGTTAATTGATGAATATCCTCAGCAATAACCTTAAGTCCGGTTGGTCCATGATAAACTGCAAACATACCGGCCATCGTAGCCAATAGTGCTTGTGCAGTACATATATTTGATGTGGCACGTTCGCGCTTGATGTGTTGTTCGCGGGTTTGCAATGCCATGCGCAATGCGCTTTCGCCGGCAGCATCCTTCGAAATACCGATAATCCTCCCCGGGAGGTTGCGTTTAAAATTTTCGGTGGTAGCAAAAAAGGCTGCATGCGGGCCTCCGTATCCCATTGGAATACCGAATCTTTGTGAACTTCCCACAGCAATGTCGGCTCCCCATTCTCCCGGAGGTGTAAGCATTGTTAAGCTGAGCAAGTCGGCTGCAACAGCAACTACTACTCCGGAATCGTGTGCTTTCTCAGTAAAGTGCCTGTAATCATGAATTTCACCGCGCTCATCCGGATATTGTACGATGGCACCAAAATATTCATCACCAAACGCGATGGTTTTGTGGTCGCCAATCACGGTTTCAATACCGAGTGGTAAGGCACGTGTTTTAATTACATCAATGGTTTGTGGGAACAGCCGTTCGGAAATAAAAAACTTATTGATGCCGGCTTTAGCAGCAGATCTGGGCCTGGCATTGTATGCCATGATCATGGCTTCGGCTGCGGCCGTACCTTCATCCAAAAGGGATGCGTTTGCCATTGGCAAACCTGTAAGGTCAGATATTACTGTTTGGAAATTCAACAGCACTTCAAGCCTTCCCTGTGAAATTTCTGCCTGGTAAGGTGTGTATGAAGTGTACCAACCCGGGTTTTCCAGTATGTTGCGTTGTATTACGCCGGGTAAAATGGTGTTGTAATATCCAAGCCCGATGTAAGTTTTGTATAATTTATTTTTTCCTGCTATTTCGCGCAGGTGCATGATATATTCATACTCGTTGATGCCATCCGGAAGATTAAGTGGTTTTTCCATCCTGATGGCTTTTGGCAAGGTTTCGTTAATGAGCTGGTCAAGATTTTCAACGCCAGCCTTATGAAGCATTTCTGGAAGGTCCTTTTCGTTGGGGCCGTTGTGTCTTCTGGTAAAATTATTTGTTAGCATTGATGCGAAATCGATTAAAGGTTTAAAACGCCTGATTCATTTAACGGGCAAAGGTAAATTTCTTTGAAAAAAATTAATAGTGCTATTGTTAATTCATTAACGCTAAATTTTGTATTTCAGTAATAACAAAGGTTTTGGTGGTTTGTTGTCAGAAATTGTGAGAGGTTTAGCCGGTATGGTGCCGCTGAAAGATTTTGTTGGAGATCCTACATTTTACCTCGTGTTTGTAATCCGAATTACTGAAAACCTATTATTTATTTTCAGGAGTGCAACAGCAATAATCTAACATTTAGATTTTGCTTCTTTCATCTTCATCACCACACCAATTTTTTTCTTACCATCAATTTTGATCAGAACAGGATCATCAAACCTGATATGACGAATAAACTCATCCTCGTGCAAGGCTTTAAAACCATTGAGGTATTCCAGATCGTAAAAACCCTCGTCAATAAACGGGTTGATGGTGAAGTAGCCTACCCTGAAAGAGGTGAGGTTCTGAAAGAAGTGTGTGCCCTGGCTGGGATCAATGCGATAGTTTTTCAATCCTGATTCAACGATGAGCCTGGCAGCAGAAATCTGAGGCCATTTTACCGGGATGCCAAGCCACGGGTCTGTTGATCCCCACCGCCCTGGTCCCACAAGGATATAGTTTTTGTTTTCGGCAAGAAAGCGGTCGTTGATTTGAGCGATTAATTCGGCAATCTCTTTTGTTCGGGCCGAATCAAAACTTTCGGGTTTTACATACACAATATCATAAATGTTTTTTACGATGCCGTTGCCCAGGGCATTATGGGCTGTGAGAATTGTTTTTTTCTCCGGGATTTCCTCCAGGTTTTCCTCGATGGTTTCATTGGTATCAACAATAGGCCTGATTTGCAAAAGGTTAAAAATAGTGGGGTAATCTTTG
>CAYNDN010000423.1:0-3283 GCA_964395075.1 uncultured Lentimicrobiaceae bacterium
GGGGCTGTTCGGTTCCGATGAGTTCACCGGGAAGGTTGGCACCCATGGTTGAAAGTACAGCGGTGCCGTGTGTGCTGCCCTGGTAAACATTCTCGCTGTTCGAAACAAAGTCCCAAACACTCAAAATCTGGTTATTCATATAAAGGCTGTCGAAAGCCTCAAGGTTATCGGTAAAAGTAAAGCCGCCATCCAGCACGGCAATCACCATGCCCTGGCCCTGCAATCCGTCATCGTGTAGTGCAATCCCGCCAATTTGGTCGATCTGGTTATAACCGTCGCCATAATCCAGTGTTGTTACATGTTTGGTGGATTTTAATTCCATGGGAGCACCCTCATATTTTTCATTCATCCCGAATGGTTTGTTAAGGCCAGGGGAATTGTTCTCTGTTTCCGGGTTGTGAATGCCGAGGTTGATTTTGTTTTTGCCGAAATGCACATTCTTTACGGTAGATTCAACGAATGGCAGGGTTTCTATCTCTTCGATTTTTGAAGGATCGGTGGTTTGCACCACGATGCCGTTGAGCCATTTTGTAGGGTTGGTTACTTCCACGCCAATATCTTTTACGGCTTCGATATATTGCGGATTTACCGGCAGGTCATACATATCGATGGGAATATTGTAACGGTCGCGGCGCTCTATGGCTCTCTCCGAGAGGTATTCCTCAGGATTTTCGATGGAGTAAGGGGAGTTGTCCTTATCTGTGAACTTCACGAAATATTTGTCGCCCCAGTTGATTTGCGAAAAAACAAGTGTTGCTGTAAACGCGAGTAAAATGAGTAAGAGTGTTTGCTTCATGATATTAAAATATTTAAATGATTTGCAAGTATATAAACTTCTAATCAAAAAACCACTTTTCCATGTTTTGAAGTTGTTTGGTAGAAAAATCACCCATCGCTATGGCCATCAGAATTGCTGGTTGATGCTGGTTTTGCTGATAAAAGTAGGTGAGCGTTTCCCGTGCGGCTTTCCTGATTTTGCGGTTCCAGTGGAAAAGACCTTTCAGCATATTGGCTGCCGTCTGTTCATCACAGATGTTGAGTTTTTTCAGGGTGTGCATGGCGTTGATGCGTGTTTCAAATTCGTAGCTATCTGATGTGTATTTTTTGAGCTCCGGGATAAAAGCCTCACCTCCGTGGCTGATGGCAATTTCCAACCACTTCATCCTGATGTTTCGCCCCCTCCACCCCACTTCGTCAGCGGTTCTGTCGAGATAGGTGCCATATTTTATAGGGAATGATGTGCAAAGGTTTTCCAGCGCTAATTCCACATTAAAGTATGATTTGTCGGATAGCAACCTTTCAAATTCGTCCTGCCATTTCATGGGAATAAACGGAAATGCTTTCAGCACCGCCAGCCTCACCTGATCATCCGGGTCCTTTATGGCAGAAAGGATGATCTGCTCTACCTTCGGATGCAACCACTCGTTGGACAGTTGAGCAATGATTTCGGATTTTATGAGATGGAAGGTTTCCCGGTGGTATATCTCAATAAGGATTTCCATCTTCTCTGATGAGGAATATTCGCGTAAAGCCAGCAGGGCATCGTAACGGTCGATCATGTTATTGGCTTTTTGGGCCTGAGCAATCAGTTCCTCAAAGCTTCTCTCAAACTTGACCTGTTTGATGATTTTTCGGTTGGGATCGAAAAGCAGGAAATCAACAGGTTTGTTTTCCGCATTTGATATTGACACCATTTCGGTTTGCGCCTTGATGCGTTTTTTAACTGATTTTGTTAATCCGTCCTTAAAATAAACTTCAAAATTTATTGGCATGTCAAATAACCCGGTGATCTCACCGGTTTCGTGAACCTGTTCTACTTTAACCCTGACTTCTTCGGGCAGTTGTTCGTAGGAAACTTCATATTCCGGTTCTCCGCCTCGATAAATCCATTGTTCGAAAAACCATTCCACAGAGCGGCCGGTAACTTTGCGAATGGCCTGCAAAAAGTCGTTGGTTTCGGCAGTTTGGTATGGGTGCGATTCCAGATAAAACTGCATCACAGCTTTAAATTCCCGGTCGCCCAAAATATCACGAAGCATATCCATCACCAACGAACCTTTCTGGTAAACCCGCTCTCTGCCACCATGGCTGTGTCCCACGCTGTAATTGTTTTTCCGGCTTCCGGCCAGTGCATCCACAAGTTCCCGGTTGCGCACTTCCTGGTGATAATCTTCGCCAAACACATGTTTCTCAAACATTTTGGCCCAATAGGTAGCGAAACTTTCGGTGATCCACACATCCTTGTGCTTGAGATGCGAAATGTAATTACCAAACCACTGGTGGGCCAGTTCGTGAGCATTCACGTTTACGTAATTTCGCCCAAACCATGCCCGCTCATCTACCATCAGGAAATCGCCAAAGATGGTAGCCGTAGTTGTTTCCATGGCGCCATACATATAATCGACAACCGGCGCCTGGCGATACATCTCCCAGGGATAATCAAATCCAAATTCGGATTCAAAATAATCGAACATCTCCAATTGGTATCTGTATGTGGGTTCAAAATGGGCTTCCCAGTCGGGGTAGTACCAAAGTTCTACGGGAAGCCCTCGCGCTGTCACCTTTGTTTTATACGCATAATCGCCGATTACCAGGCAGGTTGAGAAAAACGGGTGAGGATGGTTCATCCGGTAGATATAGGTTTTGGTGTCGTTTTTATTGGTCACCACATCTTCACGAACTCCGTTGGAAAACACTTTCAGGTTTCCGGGCACAGTCACCAACATTTGCACAGTTTGAATAGCGCGTGTGTAGGGCAGCCAGTTATTGGGGCGATGAGCCCATATTTGTTTGCGTTTGATTTGCTCTGGGTCATTCCATCCCACGAAATACAACCCCTCAGTGGGTTTGGCAGCATAGATAAATAATAATTTGTGTTCGGTTTGCCAGCCTAAATTTTCTGGAGCATCAATAATTACATTGTTGCCATCCAATTTCCAGGTGGTTGTTTTGTTGTCGATCCTGATTTCGTTGATCTTCAGTCCCGGCACTTCAAAAACAATCGAATCGATGATTTCGCGCAGGGTTTTAAAATGGAATTCCACTTCTCCTTCAACAAGGGTATCAAAAGGTTGAATGTTTAGGATGGCATTTGTATGGAAAACCTCAATTTCCTGGTCAGGCATTTCGTAATGTGGATCGTAAAGATAGGAAACGGTTTTGGTTTGGGATTGAGCGGACAGCAGGAAGATGAGAAAGACAGAAATCGTTATTAGGTTTTGTTTCTTCATTTTTTGATATGTAGGTATGCGTGGACAAATATACAAATTGCCCTGATGGCAAA
>CAYNDN010000423.1:3293-4927 GCA_964395075.1 uncultured Lentimicrobiaceae bacterium
TTGGTAACTAACATAAAAAAAAGGACAGCAAACGAATGCCATCCTTCTTTTTATGTGTGTATGGTATTTTTAAAGGCCAAAAGCCTTTTTGATCTGGTCAACATAATCCAGTTTTTCCCATGCAAAGAATTCAACCTCTTTAAAGATTTTATCGGTTCCATCAACAGGTTCTTTTGTTGTGGTTTCATCCTCATAATACACTTCTACTTTTTCAGTGTAGGTATCACGGCCAAAGTGCCCGTAGGATGCTGTAGGGATATAAATCGGATTTTTCAATCCCAGCCTATTCAAAATAGCGAATGGGCGCATGTCAAAAATCTCGTTGATTTTCCTGGCAATTTCGCCATCAGTTAATATTTTTCCTGAAGCATCTTTTACTTTGGCAGTGCCGTGGGTGTTAATGAAAAGTCCGACCGGCTCTGCCACGCCAATGGCATAAGCCACCTGAACCAGTACTTCATCGGCAAGGCCGGCAGCAACCATATTTTTAGCAATGTGCCTGGCTGCATAAGCTGCCGAACGGTCAACCTTTGAAGGGTCTTTACCTGAGAAAGCACCACCGCCATGGGCACCTTTGCCACCATAAGTATCCACGATGATTTTACGTCCTGTAAGGCCAGTATCACCATGTGGGCCACCAATAACGAATTTACCCGTTGGGTTCACATGTAGGGTAAAATCGTTGTCGAAAAGGTGACGATATCTTTCAGGCACTTCTTTTATTGCTCTCGGAATCAGTATTTCCAACACGTCCTTTTTGATCTTTACCAGCATGGCATCATCTTCATCAAAATTATCATGTTGTGTAGAAACAACGATGGTTTCAATTTTTACCGGTTTGTTGTTATCGTCGTACTCAACGGTAACCTGCGATTTGGAATCCGGGGCAAGGTAAGTCATGTGTTCGCCTTCGCGGCGAATGGCTGCCAGTTGTTGCATGAGGATGTGTGCCAGTTCGATAGGCAACGGCATGTAGTTATCCATTTCGCGTGTGGCATACCCGAACATCATACCCTGATCGCCGGCACCCTGGTCTTCTTCTCGGGCACGGTCAACGCCCTGGTTGATGTCGCCGGATTGTTCGTGAATGGCTGAAATCACACCGCAGGAATTCCCATCAAAACGATAGCTTTGTTTGGTGTATCCAATTTTATTGATGATTTCGCGTGCTTTTTCCTGCACATCCACGTAACCAGTGGTACGCACTTCTCCGCTCAACAAAACCAATCCTGTTGTTACTAGGGTTTCGCAGGCTACTTTGGAGTTTTTGTCGTGTTTGAGGAACTCGTCGAGGAGGGAATCGGAAATCTGATCTGCTACTTTGTCGGGGTGGCCTTCTGAAACAGATTCCGAGGTAAATAAATAACTCATTATCAGTAAATTTTAAATTAAACAATGAAATTGGGGAAGGATTATTGATTGAAGGCTGATAAAACGTTTTGTTTTAGCATTTTTTTAAATGGTTGCAATCAATCAAATCTTTCCATTTCCGGACGATTATTAAACCGTTCCGAAACTGTCGGCAAATGTAAATATTTTATCTTATTGTAAAAATAGTTCGGTGTTATCTTTAAAAATGTGGTTCTACTACCATTTTTGTGGGTAAATTCTTCTTTGCTGATTAGTGTTTGTTT
>CAYNDN010000424.1:0-1064 GCA_964395075.1 uncultured Lentimicrobiaceae bacterium
TATCTCAATGAGCTGGACAGTTGGCGAGCCGGTGATCGAAACATTCTCAGCCGGGAATGTAGTTTTAACCCAGGGTTTTCAGCAGCCCAACAACTTTTACCTCCAGCAAATCCTGAACATTCCGGCGGGCTGGAGTGGTGTTTCCACGTACATCGATCCACTTAACAAAAGCGTTGAGGGACTTTTCTCTCCGGCTGTAAACGACCTAATTATTCTGGCTTCGGTGAACGGGTTTTATTATCCGGCGCAAAGTGTCAACACCCTCGGCAACTGGAATTACCTTTCGGGTTATCAGTTAAAAGCTGAAAATGATTTTGATCTGACCGTTACTGGTTCAAATACCCCGGCGCAGGAATTGAAGATCATTGAAGGTTGGAACATGATCCCGGTTTTGAGCAGTTGCGATGCCGCTGTGGAAGATTTGTTTTCCGGTTTCAGTGGTTTACAAATCGTAAAACAAGTGGCCGGACCTTATCTTTACTGGCCTGCATACAACATTAACACCCTCGGAAATCTGCTGCCCGGCAAAGCCTATTTTGTTGCTTCCACAGATGGGGGGACAATTACTTTCCCGGAGTGTACAAAATCCTCCCCGAAAATTGCGCCACCGCCACAGCCCGAAAACAGTACCCCCTGGAACGGCCCGAGCTATTCGGCAGCTTCGCATGTGGTAGCGTTTCAGGCCTCCGTTCTTGTAAACGCCGGAATCCAACCTGGAGACGTTATCGGTGCTTTCACTACCGATGGTTTATGCGCCGGTCGCCTGGAAATTACGAATCCAAACAGCAACCTTGCCATCACGGCATTTGCCAACGATGAACTCACATTGGAGAAGGATGGTTTTGAAAGCGACGAACCACTTCATTTTAAAATTTACCGCCCGGAAAGCGATCAGGAATTCTTGCTTGAGGCAACTTTTGATCCGGCTTTACCAAACATGGGATTTTTCGATGCCCACGGAATTTCTGCCGCACAAAGCCTTAAGCTGCTGGCAACAGGTATTTCAGAAAATCCGGTAATCACCTTTGAAGTTTACCCCAATCCTTCGCATGGCATTTTCAATA
>CAYNDN010000424.1:1074-1966 GCA_964395075.1 uncultured Lentimicrobiaceae bacterium
TTCAGCGGGAATAGCAACAAGCTTAGCATTCAGATTACCGACATCAGAGGAAGTATTATTAAAGAGACAAATCTCGGAACATCGGATTTACAGATCGATCTTTCAGGCTATCCGAAAGGGCTTTACTTTTTGAAACTGTACGACCAAGTATTTGTAGGAATGGAAAAGGTGGTGGTGGATTAATCGTGTATGGCTTTTGTTTTTCTAAAATACCATATCGTCCCAAATTACGTGACAGGTTCTACGGCGAAAAGAAAACAATACCTCGTAGAGGAAAAACAAGAAACAAATTTTTAACAAACACATAAACATTTATTAGGAATGAAAAATTTAACATTACTATTTACAGCAATTATTCTGAGCCTGGCCACATTTGCCCAGACTCCGGCGGGTATCAACTACCAAACCGTAATCCGCGATGGCGCCGGCAACATTTTGCCCGATACGGAAATCTCACTGCAAATGACCATCCGCTCCGGTGCGCCGGATGGCGAGGTGGTTTATGCCGAAACCCACGATGCCACCACCAACGCCTTTGGGCTGGTTAACCTCGTGATAGGCTATGGGGTGCCACAATCCAACGCTTTTGCCGACATTGTCTGGGGCGATGGCGATAAATATTTAGAAACCGCCATTGATCCTGATGGCGGCGGAAGCTACACCGTGCTGGGGGTTACGCAGTTTTTGAGCGTGCCGTATGCTATCTTTTCTCAAAAAGCCGCTGCTTTGCAAGATGGGGACATTCCCGGCGAAATGATTTACTGGGACGGCGAAGAGTGGGTAGCCATTCCTCCCGGCGAACATGACCAAACGCTACGCTTGTGCAATGGCGTTCCAACCTGGGGCGTTTGTAATTCTTATCATTTGACTTTATTTGCCGACCCCACCAATG
>CAYNDN010000424.1:1976-4888 GCA_964395075.1 uncultured Lentimicrobiaceae bacterium
AGGCACAGTATCCGGTGAAGGCCAATACGAAGCCGGTGAGCAGATAAACATCTCCGCAGAAGCCAATTTGGGATGGGAATTCGTTAACTGGACTGATGTCAATGGAGTGGTAAGTGAATCTCCAGATTTCAATTACACCATGCCATCTGAGGATATTACACTTACTGCAAATTTTGTTGAAGAACAGGTTGGCTTTACCTGTGGTGATGTTCTGATTGACTCCCGCGACGGCCAATCCTACGAAACTGTTCAAATTGGCAACCAGTGCTGGATGGCGGAAAATTTGAACATTGGCGAAAGAATTGACGGAAGTGTGGATATGACGGACAACGGCACCATTGAAAAGTATTGCTACGATGACGATCCTGTAAACTGCGAAACCTATGGCGGCCTCTACCAATGGAACGAAACGATGCAATATACCACTGTACCAAGTGTGCAGGGTATATGCCCCGAAGGATGGCACCTGCCTGCTGATGACGAATGGTGCACCCTGGAGCAGGAAGTTGACACCACCATTACATGCAGCAGCAAAGGCTGGCGCGGTGAAGATGGCGGCGGAAAACTAAAAGAAATCGACACTACCCATTGGAGCAGCCCCAACACCGGTGCAACCAACAGCAGCGGTTTTACGGCTCTGCCGGGCGCCTTCCGCAGAACCAATGGGACGTTCGGCAATCTGGGCGAGTTATGCTACTGGTGGTCGTCGTCGCAGGACGATGACAACGATGCCTGGATGCGGCGCGTGTACAACATGAGCGCCCAGGTGAGCCGCGGCAACTTCGGTAAGTTGTACGGCTACTCAGTGCGCTGCCTCAAGGACAATTGATTTATTTGTCTATTTGCCGCGAAGCGGCGAAATTTTTTAATGCTTTAATACATATCACAGGTGTATTCGAAAAATAGGATTTAGATTCCCAATTGTCAATGTTTACAGACCTACAATCTCGAACCCAATTTATGGTAAAGAATAGCTATAGGAGGATTACAGGTTTGCCCGTAAAAAATACCGGTATCCTGGGGATAGCTTCACTTCAGGATGCCGGTTTTTCGGGGTTTAATACCTCGAAGAGGTTTGGGTATTGTAGAAATGAATAATCAGGGTGATATAGTTGGGACATTTGGCGAATCAGGCAAACTGTTGGGATTTATAACCGTTGAAAACTTGAAAGCAGCAAATACAATCACATTGTATGGTGATGACAACACCTGACATGCCAACGGCATGTTGGATGGTGATACGGATCTGGACGTCAGCATCTTCGAACCCGGCGTTTATTTCCTTGAAATCAATATCGGCACATCAGTGGAAACTCATAAAGTGATCATAAAGTAAAACTTCTCATAAACGTTAGGTGATTTAAGAGGCTGCTCAGTTTGGGTGGCCTTTTTCTTTACCGTTTCGTTTTTACAATATCCGGGCTTTCCACGAAAATCGTATTTTTTTTCTACGGTTAATTTTTTAAATATTGTTTTCTTTTATTCACAATGTAAACCCTTCTGCTGAAAACTATGATACAATAAGTTGGGAATCAAGCGGTGAGAAATGAAAAAGTTAGTTCTCTTGAATTAATAGAATCACTTCAGGTATTCTCGTCAAAAGGGAAAGAAATATACATTGATTTTTGCATTTATATTCTTTATTGTTTTCATCTGTGCTCTTATTCTTGGCTCAGAAATACAAAAAATATTGAAACTGGATTTAGAGATGGGATGGGGGCAGGATATTGTAAGTACCATAATAATACTTCTTTTAGCCTTCTTTTTCAAAGCACCCAGTCAACTATTGGCATTTGAAAAACCAAAACATAAAAATTGGTTGAAATACACGATTATTATTGGTGTTACAATTGCTATATGGATGTTTATTAGTCAAATTTTATCAAATGACCCAACTTTTCGCGAAGGGCTTGAATATTACCTGTTTGAGTTGACAATGCCAAGCATAGCAGAAGAAATTGGTTTAAGAGGTGCGGTACTTGGTTTTTTATTGTACTATGCCAAGCAATCCGGTTTTTCAAATGCTAAAATCTGGATAATTGTAGTCATACAAGCGATACCTTTTGGAATTGCTCATCTATTGGGAGTGGAAAGTTTCGGTGAAGGATTAAGCGTATTTCTTTTGACATTTTCTGCCGGACTTGGGTTAAGTTGGTTGAGAATTAAGACAGGTTCAATAATTCCCGGAATAATTGCACACAGTATAATGAATGTTTTTGATAATATATTGGGTGAGGTATTTATTGTAATAATGAAAATGTTTTAACAAAAGCTAAAATGAACTATAGACAAACTGTTATCAGAACATTTACAAAGAAAAAACAAAAAAAATGAAAAAAAGAATTTTGTTATCCATGGTTATTTTGTTGTCATTGAGTGCCTTATTCGCACAAGATGAGCAATCAAAAGAGAAAGAACTTATCAAACAAGTTATCCAGTCGGCATATGTTGATGGTTTGTGTAATAATGCCGATGAAGCCGCTGTTAAACAAGGTTTTCATCCCGGTTTTGAATTGTTGAGTGCCGGAAAGGGAAATACCATGTGGAAACTCCCCATTTATTTTGGAAAAGAACCGTATTTTTATTTAATTTTTTTTGTCTGACTAACTCTTTTACGGTAATCTTTTCTAACTTAATCATCTCATCCTGTATTTTAGCAACACCTCTATCTTCGTATTTGTCATTTTCCTTGGAGATATTGTATCGATATGGAAGAATTTTTTTGAATTTTATATTCTGTTTTTGTAATACATTTAGTTGGTTAATTTTTTCAAGTAAATGATTAAAAAATAAATCATCATTTTTGCCACCAGCATTTAAAACACTTGGCAAACTAATGGCTAATGGGTTATATAGATCAAAAGTTTCAAAAGAATCTTTGTTTTCCCGGTAGGTAACACCAACTCCAATTT
>CAYNDN010000425.1:0-4881 GCA_964395075.1 uncultured Lentimicrobiaceae bacterium
ACTTACAACTCATATTCTGCCAAATAATGGCAGAATATGAGTTGTAAGTTTCTAACAAACACATGGACAAAAATGTTTTCAATCAGCATTCCAGATTTCCCACGAACGTTCGGCCTGCAGTTCAAGCATCAACCGGCCATTCTCGGTGTGGCACCCTGCCAGGCGGCCATGCTTTAAGAATGCTGTTTCCGTTGGGTTGTAAATCAAATCGTATAAAAAATGATTTTGATTCAATAGTTCATAGGGAAAATCCGGGCAGGATTCAATATCGGGGAACATCCCAAGTGGCGTGGTGTTAATGATCAACCGATACTTTTCGAGCATTTTTTTATCCATGTCACCATACCCGATTTCGCCGGGATATGAAGGCTTTCGGGAAACCGCCAAACAGGGAATTTGAAAATTATCCAATACAAATTTTATAGCCTGTGCTGAGCCGCCCGTACCGAGGACAAGTGCCGGATACCGCAATCTGAGTGCAGTGCAGGCATGTTGAAAACCATAAGTATCGGTATTAAATCCAATTAACTTCAGGTGGTTTTGGGTTCGGATAATTTTAATTGTATTAACTGCTCCTAACTTTTTTGCATCCGGCGAAATATCGCCAAGGAATGGGATAACATCTCGTTTATAAGGTATGGTTACATTGAATCCTTTAACTTCAGGATTGTTGTTTGCGATATCAGAAATGCTGCTTATTTCATCAAGCGGGAAAAGTTTATATCTGCAATCAGGGATGTTTTCACGCAAAAATTTTTCTTCAAAAAAAGCGGGCGAAAATGAATGTCCGAGGGTTTTTCCTATGAGCCCGAAAACCTTCATGATTCTTTTGTTGTAGCCAATCGCTCGATCACAAAAATGAGCACAAACCCTACTATTGCAAGTGCTATTGCCGAAACGAGGTGCGGGTCACCCTCATAAATCGCAGGAAGCACATTTTCCTGCACCAATGGTCTGATCTCACCATGGCGATCCGTAAATGTTTCGAGGGTGTTTTTCCATGGCCACACTTTATTCAACGATCCTATCATAAAGCCTGCAAGTACAGCAATGGTTTGGTTATGGAATTTTTTAAGCAGCCACGAAAGGATATTCGAAAAGCTGATGATGCCAACTGCTGCCCCCGAAAGAAAAACAGCAAGAACTATCATTTTAAATTCACTGATTGCTCCAATGATGTATTCGTATTTTCCGAGCAAAAGCAAAATAAAACTACCTGAGATGCCAGGCAGGATCATGGCACATATTGCGATGGCTCCTGAAACGAAGATAAACCAGTAGGCATTGGTAGTTTCTGCCGGTGTGATCTCAGTTATAAAATATGCAACCGCAACACCGGCAACAATTGAAATTATGGCAGACGCATTCCACTTGGTGATCTGTTTGGCTACATAAATTGCCGAAGCAATGATTAATCCAAAGAAAAATGACCAGATCAACTCAGGGTGATTTTCGAGGATGTATTTCAGCAGCTTTGCTAATGATACCACGCTTATTCCAATACCGATGAACAGCAATAGAAGAAAGTTGGCATTGATGCTTTTCCAGAATGCGGCGATCTTACCTGTAAAAAGCAACTTAAGGGTTTTATGATTTACTGATTTGATCGAGTTGATCAGTTCTTCGTAAATGCCGGTAATGAATGCAATGGTTCCGCCACTAACACCGGGTACAACATCCGCTGCGCCCATGCCCATTCCTTTGAGTACTAAAATGAGGTATTTTTTCATAATTTCAATTTGATGTAAAGATATAATATTGTTGTATCCCCCCAAAGGTGATCATTAAGCAGCGGGAATGGATCATGATTAAGATCAGAAATCAGGATTCTTTTTTGTACATATCGATGAGGTTTATAAAATTGATGTCTCCTCTCAACTCAGGGTATGCCTCAAAAAGCTGGTGATAGTCATACGGGTTGAGCTGTAAGGCAATCTCAAAATTTTCGTAGGCTTCTTTTTTTCGTCCTTTTTTTGCCAGGTAAGCAGCAAACCTGTAATAGAGCTCCTGGTTTTGCGATTGTACTTCAATGCCGCGCATAATTACCTCGATGGCCTGCGGAAAATCTTCCCTTTCGGCATAAATGGATGAATAGTCTAACCATACATCCGGGTGGTTCGGGTCTGATGTGGCAGCCTGCTTGTAAGCAACTTCGGCCTCCGCAAATAAATCATACCTGAAGAGGGCATCAGCAAAATAGAGCCAGTTATCAACATTGGTATCGTCGAGTTTGAGTGCTTTTTTTATATGATTGATGGCAGCTTTTTCATTGCCGGTTTTGTCGTTTATGATGCCCAGACCCATCCATGCATCGGCCATATCAGGATTCAGTTTTAGCGCACTTTTGTAGCTGGCGTAGGCTTTTTCGTAATCCTCAATTTTTTCGTAACACTCTCCAATATAGTAGTAGGTAAGTCCGTCAGGCTCTTCCAGTTCAAGTGTTTCAGCGTAATTTTTGATGGCTTCCGAATATTTTCCGATGTTGGCCAGTGCGTTGGCTTTGTTGAAGTATGCCGAAGAAAATTCAGGTGTGATCGCAATGGCAAATTCGTAAGCATCGATCGACTTTTCGAACAGTTGCAGGTTCGACAAGACAATGCCCAGGTTAAACCAGCCAATATCAGAGTACGGATGCTTATCCAGAAATTCTTGGAAAAATTCCACGCTTTCATCTTCACGCCCTGCCATTTCAAAACAAAATGCAAGTTCGTAAATAACAGCCTGGTTTTCAGGGTTGAAATTGATGGCTTTCATTAATGTTTCGATGGCTTTGTCGTAGTTTTTAAGCTCCTCGTATTCAAATGCTATTCTGGTATAAATATCATCCTTGTCCTCGGCATATTTGGTTGCAATTTCATAAGCCCTGATGGCATCTGCATATTTTTTTAGCTTGCTGAATACCGCTCCTTTGGTGATGAAAATATCCGGGTTTTTGGGCTCAAGCACTTCAAGGCGTTCCAAAAGGCCCAGTGCTTTCACAGCATTGTTTACACCGGCAAAATACTGTGCTTTTCGCAGCATGAAGGTGTTCGATGAGGGGTGTTGCCGCATGGCATAATCGATAGCTGTCCTGGCTTTTTTTGGAATATTACGTTCAAGATAAAAATCGATGATCTCTTCGAATTCCTCAACATCAAAAAAATACATTTTATTTTGGTTGATCATTTCATCAAACCGCACTACCAGTTTATTGGATTCGCCTCCGAAGGGATCAAAATCTTCTATCATAAATCATCATTTTAAAACCTGACAAAATTAGTTAATATTTTTTTTCTGCGATTTTTTCAAAAAATAAATAGTAACTACTTAACATTTTGATAATAGGGGGTTTACAGGAATATTAACCGGCTATACAAAGTAATAATCAAATGCTTTAAATGTGCAATCAAATTCGATTAGGGGCAATTTTTCTTCTGCCAGTTGCTTTAATCTCACCCATTGATTTTTGGAAAGCACAATACTGAATTTTCTGCTACAAAAAAGAATTTACTTTTGCCGCAAAATTAAATATTTATGACCTTAATTAAATCTATTTCAGGGATCCGCGGAACCATTGGCGGAAAGCAGGGCGAAGGCCTTTCGCCTCTTGATGTTGTGAAATTCACATCTGCCTATGCAACTTTTATTAAAGAGCGTGCTAAGGTTAAAAAAATTAAAATCGTTGTAGGGCGCGATGCCAGGATTTCCGGGGAGATGGTGAGTAGGCTGGTAACCGGTACGCTTATTGGCATGGGTGCTGATGTAGTGAACCTTGGCCTTTCTACCACCCCAACAGTTGAAGTGGCCGTTCCCGAACTTCGGGCCGATGGCGGAATTATTCTCACCGCGAGTCACAATCCAAAACAATGGAACGCCTTGAAACTGCTCAACGAAAAAGGCGAATTTTTGTCTGCTGACGAGGGTGAAAAAATCCTGGAAATTGCCGGTTCAGAAGATGTTGTTTTTGCTGAAGTAGATGAACTTGGCTGTGTTGAACAGGATGATACTTACATCCAAAAACATATTCAGCATGTGCTAGGTCTGAACCTGGTGGATGCTGAAGCGGTGAAAAAGGCCGGGTTTAAAGTTGCGGTGGATGCGGTGAACTCAACAGGCGGAATTGCTATTCCGGAATTATTGGAAGCACTTGGTGTTGAGAAGATTGAAAAATTGTACTGTGATCCAACCGGCCATTTCCCGCACAATCCTGAACCACTTCCCGAAAACCTACAGGAAATATCGGAACTCGTTAAAGCCAAAGGTTGTGATGTGGGTTTTGTTGTTGATCCTGATGTGGACCGCCTTGCTATAGTTCGCGAAGACGGTAAAATGTTTGGTGAAGAGTACACACTTGTGGCTGTGGCCGATTATATTCTGCAAAACACACCCGGAAACACAACTTCCAATTTGTCCTCAACACGTGCTTTACGCGATGTGACCGAAAAAGCCGGAGGTGCCTACAAAGCTTCGGCAGTGGGGGAGGTGAATGTGGTGGAGATGATGAAAAAATGCGATGCCGTAATCGGAGGCGAGGGCAATGGAGGTGTAATTTACCCGGCATCGCATTATGGCAGGGATGCGCTAGTGGGGATTGCGCTTTTCCTGACCTACATGGCCAAAACCGGAAAATCCTGCTCGGAGATCAGGAGTATGTATCCCAACTATTTCATCTCTAAAAATAAGATACAACTCCAGCCGGGTATGGATGTGGATGCTATCCTTGCAAAAATGGCGGCAAAATATCAGCATGAAGAAGTGAATACCATTGATGGCGTAAAGGTTGATTTGGCTGATGGCTGGTTCCATTTGCGTAAGTCGAACACCGAACCCATTATCCGTATTTATGCTGAGAGCAAGTCAGAAGAAATGGCCCGGCAGCTTGCGGAAGAGGTGATTGCTGAA
>CAYNDN010000426.1:0-4876 GCA_964395075.1 uncultured Lentimicrobiaceae bacterium
GGCGTATTTTCACCATTAGAATAACGTACCAAACGGTAATCGCTCAAATCGATGGCTGCATCAGTAGGGTTGTAAATTTCGAGGGACTTGTTGTTTCCTGAACCTTCAACGTATTCTGAAATGAACAATTCAGAACATGACTGACCAAACATAATTGCTGAGAAAACAATTGAAAATGTGAATAGTAAAGCTTTTTTCATGATGTAAAAATTTTAAGTTTTGACTTGCTGCAAAAGTACTATTTTGAAGTTAAAAACACCTACATTTTTTGGAAATAACACATCTGTTAATTACAAATCTTAAAAAACTGTATCTGTGATTAAAAATCAGTAATTATCGCATTGATTGTGGCAAGCATCAGCTGCTGTTTGACCAATATCCGGGTTTTCGGTTGGGATGCACTATAGCAATTTTGATGATGTGGTTGTAATTTATTCAGATGAAATAGCATAAAAAAAGAAAAACGATCTTTAATAACACCGGGTTTAATATTTCCCGCAGATCAACGCAAATCTTTTATCGCAGATCAACACAAATCTGCAATTGATTATCTGCGTGAATCTGCGAGAAACGATGTATCGTTATTTCGTAACTTATTTATCAGAACACCTCAATAAAATAATTCAGGCAATTCATTTGTTGAGCCAAACTAAATACCTTTGCAAATTACGCGTTCAATTACCTGATTCCTTTTTTACCCGGTGCATTGAACCAACCTTTTAAATTTGTATTTTTTGTAATGAAGAAGAACATTGTAGTATTTTTTACAATCGCAACCTTATGCTCCACTGGTGCTTTGGGTCAGATAAAATCCCATGATTTCAACCTCAACGATCAGGCAGCAGCACTGCACTTCAGCCCCTGGGTAGATTCTGTTTTCCGGTCGCTTACGCCCTCAGAGCGGATTGCCCAATTGCTCATGCTCCGCACCTATTCCAACCAAAACCGCACTTTTTACGACAGCATCTCACGCCTGATCATGGATTACAATCTGGGGGGATTATGCTTTTTCCAGGGCGATCCGGTTCAGCAGGCGAAACTCACCAACTACTGGCAACGTATGGCCAAAACGCCGCTGCTCATAGCCATAGACGCCGAGTGGGGTGTTGGGATGCGATTAGATAATGCCTTCAGCTACCCGAAACAAATGACCATGGGCGCCATGCAAAACAGCGACCTGGTTTACCTGGCCGCAAAACAAATCGGTAAAAACTGCCGGAGAATTGGAGTACACATCAACTTTGCCCCGGTGGTGGATATCAACAGTAACCCCAAAAATCCGGTGATCAATTTCAGGTCGTTTGGCGAAAACAAAGAAAATGTTTCGCAGAAGGGCGTTGCATACATCCGCGGACTGCAAAGCGAAGGCGTGATTGCCACAGCCAAGCATTTCCCCGGTCACGGTGATACCGACAGTGATTCGCACTACACCCTGCCCCTGCTCAACCACGATAAAGCACTCATCGACAGCGTTGACCTCTACCCATTCAAACAGGCAATTGAAGCCGGCGTTGGCGGAATTATGGTTGCGCATCTTTTTATCCCCGAACTCGACAACAGGAAAAACATGGCTACCTCCATTTCTGAAAAAACCGTAGATAGCCTGCTGCGAAAAGAACTTGGTTTTAAAGGCCTGGCAATCACCGATGCGCTTGACATGCAGGGCGTAACCAATTACCATCAATCCGGCGATATCGAAATGAAAGCCCTGATGGCCGGCAACGATATTCTTTTGCTCCCGCTGGATATCCCTGCCGCAATTGGAAAAATTCAGCAGGCTGTTGACAGCGGGTTGATATCGCAGGATGAAGTAGATTTCAGATGCCGGAAAATTTTAGCATACAAACACCTGATGGGGCTGGATACCCCGGAAGAAATTGATGAAACAGGCATTGAAGAAAATATTAATCATCCCATCAATGAATTGATTGCCCGCAAAATTTTTGAAGAAGCCATCACAATCGCAAAAAATGACGCTGATTTGCTCCCGCTCAAAAACCTCGACACACTTAGAACCGCCTCATTGGCAATTGGCAACAAAGCCATAACGGCCTTCCAGAAAACCCTGGAGCTATATGGCCCGATAACGCATTTTAATGTTACGTCAACACCCGGCAAATACACGATAGCACAAACAGCAAAGGCACTCTCTGCATTTAACCTTATCATTGTCTCCATCGAAAATACCAGCAACTACGCCGGCAATAATTTTGGGATTTCTAACGAAGCCCTTCAACTCATCCGGGCAGTTAATAAACAGTCATCAAAACTGATCATCGACATTTTTGGGAACCCTTATGCCATTTCCAGGCTCGATGCCGGTACAATTCCTGATGCACTCATTGTTTCGTATGAAGATGTGGACAGATCGAAGGAAATTTCTGCCCAGATTATTTATGGTGCGATAGGTGCCGGGGGCACACTTCCGGTATCAGCCACCGGATTATTTTCAGCCGGAACAGGCATCAGCACCGGTAGCATTGGCAGGCTAAAATACTCCATCCCCGAGGAAGTTGGTATTGCCAGGCACGAAATGGATACTATCATCAAGCTTGTGGAGCATGGTATCCGCGAAAAAGCCTATCCGGGAGCACAGGTATTGCTGGCCAAAGATGGTATTGTGTTTTTCAATCAATCTTTCGGCTACTTTACTTACGACAGTACCAGGGTTGTGAAAAACAGCGACTTGTATGATCAGGCTTCTCTCACAAAAATTGATGCAACTACACTTGCGGTGATGGACTTACACGAGAAGGGTAAATTTGATGTGGATATGCCCCTGTCCTGGTACCTTCCGTACCTCCGTAACTCAAACAAACGCACAAAAATTATCCGTGAAATACTGGCCCACCAGGCACAGTTTCAACCCTGGATTCCCTTTTACTGGAAAACTAAAATTGACAACCAGCTCAATCCAAAACTTTATTCCAAAAAACCCCGGAAAAATTTTAGCACCCAGGTTGCTGAAAACCTTTACATTTTGAACAGTTACCGTGATAGCATTTTTGATACCATCGTTAACTCCAAACTTCGCGAGCAACGTGAATACAAATACAGCGACATCGGATACTACCTGCTGTGTGATGCGATTGAAAAAACAACCGGCCAGCCATTTGATCAATATGTTACCGAAAAATATTATGAACCCATGGGCATGAAAACCATGCGATACAACCCATTACAACATTATGGCAAAGACCAGATTGCACCAACAGAAGATGATACTTCGTTTAGGAAGCAGTTGGTGTGCGGATATGTTCACGATCCGGGTGCTGCCATGCTGGGCGGCATATCGGGCCATGCCGGGTTATTTTCGAATGCCAACGACCAGGCCAAACTCATGCAGATGTATCTACAGGGTGGTTATTACGGGGGGTATCAGTATTTAAGGCCTGAAACCATTGATGAATTTACCAGGCAGCAATTCCCGCTTGATGAGAACCGCCGGGGTATCGGCTTCGATAAACCTTATCCTGAATACGATTCGCTGGGCCCGGTATGCGAAGGTGCCTCGCACAAAAGTTTCGGCCATTCCGGATTTACCGGCACCTACACCTGGGCCGACCCCGAAAACGGGCTGGTTTATGTCTTCCTGTCGAACCGGGTTTACCCGGATGCATATAATTATAAACTCGTGAAGATGAATCTGCGTACCAACCTGCATCAACTTGTGTATGATATTTTAAATAAAAAAAGGCCATTTTCACTTTCAAAACAGGAAAAAAGCCCCGTTAATTAGAAACAGGTATTTTTGCCATTTTTTTAACTCAACTCCATTATGAAATATCGCACACGATCAATTTTACTCTGGATGCTATCCTTTGTGCTTATGGCTGGCGCAGGCATTTATCAGCGCATGACCGGGCCTACCTACCCTGTGAAAGGAAAAGCTGAGATTGCCGGCGAGAAGATCAAATACAAACTCATACGTACCTGGGAAGGAACCACAGACGCAGAGATAACTGTAAAAACTGAAAACGAGACAATAAACGGCAAATACAAATACAAGCGATTTAAAAGTTTTGACGATTGGACTGAGAAGCCCATGATCCGTCGCGGAAATGAGCTGGTGGCACAGCTACCAAACCAGCCGCCTGCCGGCAAAGTGGAATACCAGATTTTGCTTGGCCAACAGGGCAACCTGCAAAGTTTGGAAGAAAAACCGCTGATTTTACGATATAAAGGTGTGGTCCCCGATTTTGTGCTAATTCCACATATCATCATCATTTTTCTGGCTATGATGTTTTCGATGCGGGCCGGCTTTGAAGCCCTTATCCACGGACGCAACCTCGTAAAACAAGCTTTGTGGACTTTGATACTGCTAACCGTTGGCGGAATGATACTTGGCCCTATCGTTCAAAAATATGCTTTTGATGCCTTCTGGACCGGTTGGCCAATCGGTACCGACCTCACCGACAACAAAACTGCGGCAGCATTTATCATGTGGGTGCTGGCCTACCTGCGGGTACGCAAAAACCCAAATCAGCGTGGTTGGGTAATCGCAGCAGCGGTTGTTTTGCTGGCAGTTTACCTGATTCCACACAGTATGCTGGGATCAGAAATTGACTATACCCAGGAAACGCTTGATTAGGGAGTGAGGGTAGAGGGTAGATGTCAGATGTTAGATGTCAGATGTCAGATGTTAGATGTCAGATGTCAGATGTTAGAGGTTTGATGTCAGATGTTAGATGTCAGATGTTAGAGGTTTGATGTCAGATGTCAGATGTCAGATGTCAGATGTTAGAGGTTTGATGTCAGATGTCAGATGTCAGATGTTAGATGTTAGATGTTAGAGGGTAGAGGGTAGAGGTTTGATGTCAGATGTCAGATGTCAGATGTTAGAGGTTTGATGTCAGATGTTAGAGGGTAGAGGGTA
>CAYNDN010000427.1:0-4870 GCA_964395075.1 uncultured Lentimicrobiaceae bacterium
GTGTATCTCTTACGATGTGAATGCTTTCGGCTATTTCATTGATGGTTTTATCATGACCGTTAATTACTGCAAGAATGGGCGCGCCCAGGTTATTGGCAAACCGGGCATTCATATCAAACTCAAACGAAACCAGCGAGCCCCTGAAATCCGTGCCTTCGACAAGGATAAAGTCGCATTGCTTTTCCAGCTTTTTGTATTTGTTCAGGATTCCCGTTAGCAGGCCATCCTGGTCACCGTCCTGAATAAGTTGAAGGGCCTGGTTTGATGTAAGCCCGTACATATCCTGGTATCCAAAAGGCAATTTGTAGCGCTCAGAAATTAGTTTGATATGCGAATCCATTTCTTCTTCGCTTCTGACGATTGGCCTGAAGAATCCGATTTTTTTCACGTGGCGCGAAAGCAATTCCATGAAGCCCATGGCTATGAGTGATTTTCCGGCTTTTGCTTCAGCTGCTGCGATATAGAGGTTGTTTGACATTTTTATCGAGTTAGCAAATAATTTTTGTTTTCATTTTGTTGCACAAAATAACAATGAAAAATTAAGATGTGGATTTACCGGGTTTTAATTTTGCGTGAAGTAAGGTAAGCGTTTGATTTTGTAAAGGAGGAAAAAATAAAGTTTGTGACCAAAAACCATTTAGAAAACTATCTGCTTAACAAAAAGTTAACAGTCAACGATATTTTTTGATGGATCCAATATATTTTAATGTGGTTAGTTAAATACAATTTTCTCCTCTGGAATTTTACTGAGCAGATGTCTCACTTCGTTCGACATGACAATTGGTTTTTTTTTGCTTTGGTAATGCGGATGGGAATATGGACAAACAGCAATACATTTCCACAGTAATTGCAATCGCGAATTTGTGATCCAAAGAAACCGGCTCCCCATATGCTTTTCCGCGGCCAACGATGGCATATTTGTGATAATCTTTAAGGACGGTGATTCCAATATCCTTTGCCCCGAGTTTCATGGTCCAGTATTTCACAAATGCGGTTAACTCAGAAGGTTCAACATGTGTAATTTCCTCATTAGCTTTACCATCCACAATTTTATGAAAAGCACCCACGGTATCAAAGCTCGCCTTTGCGGCATTGAAAAGAAAGGGATCGGAATAAAGGGCATCTTCATGCAGCAGGCCGGGCTTGGGGCGAAACTGATTGTCGGGTTTAAGATGTTCAGGATAGCTGCCCTGCGTTCCTTTTCAAAAACCGAAACAAAAGCTGCATAACCAAATGCAATGGCTACAAGCAAGGCAACTACCAGGTTTAAGATTTCAGTGAGATGCATAGGTCAAAAGTATTGGTTTTTTCTTTGCAGGATGCCCCAAAATGAAAGCACCAATAATATTTTGCCTGTAAACTTTAAAATATCTCAGAAATGATGTTACTTTGCTGATACCAAAAACGATATGCTATGAACAGAAATTTTTCTTTCCTGATTGCCGCACTGATGGCTGTGGTAACATTTAATGCATGCACACAAAAAGAAGCACTATTTGAATGGCGCGGCAAAGACCGGGCCGGCATCTATTACGAAACCAACCTCTTAAAAACTTGGCCTGAGGAAGGGCCGGAAATGGTTTGGGAATTTGAACGGATTGGAAATGGCTACGGTTCACCGGTTTTTACAAATGACAAATGGTACATCACCGGGGAGCTGGATGATAAAGCTTACCTTTTTGCTTTTGATGCAAACAGCAAACTGTTGTGGAAAAAGGATTTTGGCGATGAATGGGTGAAGAACTATGATGGCTCCCGATCAGCCCCAACCATTATTGGCGACCTGGTTTATGTAACCTCTGGCATGGGCAACCTGTATTGTTTCGACAGACATAGCGGCGAGGAAAAATGGCAAATCGGCATGAAGGATGACCTGAACGGCCACTACCCGCTTTTTGGGTATTCTGAAGCAGTGGCGGTGGATGGCGATTTGGTGTTTTGTACTCCTGGCGGACGCGATACCAATGTGGTTGCGCTCAACAGATTCACCGGCGAAATCGCGTGGATCAACAAAGGGGCAGGACAGCGTCCCGGATATAACCAGCCTAAAGTAATTGTGCTTCCTACCAGAAATATTTTTGTGACTTTCACAGCTTATGAAATGCTCGGCCTCGACACCAAAACCGGTGAATTACTCTGGAAACATGACCAGGTAAACGTGAAGCCTGAAGAACGGAAACCCGGCATGGGCGATACCCATAGCAATACTGTGCTTTTTGAAGACGGATTTATTTATTACGCGGAAGGCGATGGCAACGGAGGCGTAAAACTTAAGCTCAACGAAGATGGCTCATCCATCGAACAAATCTGGCACAATCCGGATTTTGACAGCTATATGGGAGGCATCGTAAAACTGGGAGATTATTTGTATGGCTGCGGAACGGCCAAACGTGATTTCAGATGTGTGAATGCCACATCCGGTGAAACCGAACAAATCCTAAAAATAAACAGCGGCGCTGTTATCGCTGCTGATGATATGCTCTATTATTACAACTTTGCCGGTGAAGTTATGCTCATTTCGCCAGATCCTGGCAATATGGAGGTAGTTGGAAAATTCAGGATGAGAAAGGGAGAAAAGGAACATTTTGCCCACCCGGTAATCAACAACGGGAAATTGTATGTGCGGCATGGGAATGTGATTCAGGCTTACAACATCAAAGCATCATAAAAAAGGCCCCGAAAACGGAGCCTCAATTGTAAAATGAAATTTTATCAACCAACTATTTTTTCCGGATGAAGAAATCCCCGTGCATACTTTTGTGGGGCAATTTCCCCGGACTTAACCTTCAGCATCAATGCGTTATCAGATAGCGGATCCAAAATCATTCAAAATTCATTAATCAATAAATGTAACTGCACTTTGTGCGATTCGTTACAAATATTTTTCTACTTATCAACTTGCATCACCAATCAGATATGTATAACAACTTGCTTATTAAAACCATGATTGTATGGATGAAGCAATGAAATACCGGGATTATTCCACATTAGTAAGTTTCCCAACCTGGACAAGCCAAAACCTATTGAGGGAATTACTTTTTATAGCATATAATATGTTTTGGCCTATCCAGTTTGTCAGGCAAATTTTCTAATTTTGCGGAACTGATTTGTGTCTGTCAAGCTATCGGTATTGATTAACTCAACTTATCAATTGACGACATTAGTTTTCGTTGAGAGTGAATAAGTTCTTAAATCTAAAATCGTTGATCTGATATCCGAAATCAACATCGCTGTTACTATATTGACAAACTTAATCAAATGCCACCTTAGCTCAGTTGGTAGAGCAGCGCATTCGTAATGCGCGGGTCGCGAGTTCGAGTCTCGTGGGTGGCTCCAGGCGAAATAAGATGTCCGATGTAAGATTTAAGATGTATGATCTTGGTTTTACATCGGATTTTTTTATTGGACTTCGACTATGTCACCCTCAAACGCCACTTTATCGCCAGCCCGGATTTTACAGCGGCGACGCATTTCAACCTGCCCGTTTACCTGCACAAGCCCTTCATCAATTACCAGCTTTGCTTCCGCTCCCGATTCCACAAGGTTCATGAATTTAAGCAGTTTCATCAGTTCAATGTATTCCTGTCCTTCAAGTTGAAATGTCATTGCTTCCATGATATCCGGTATTCCGCTCTAAAGAATTTTGTCAAACTTACTCTTTTTCGGTATGCCAAATCCCTTTTATGGTGCACCAAATTACAAATGCCAGCAGGCCTGCAACCCCAGCCCGAACAGTAGTGCAAAAAAAGGATGATTGTCATGCCTTTTGTCCAGCAGGCTACAATACATTCTTTCATTGCACTTTGATCACTTCAGCCAAGATTCGTTTTATGCACTTTTATATGTGTGTCTCCAATCTATCCGGGTTATCCTTAAACTAAACAGTTGATTTTCGACGTCAGTTTTTGTAATTTTATGGCTTTCAAAATTAAAAAGTCATGAGATATATTAGCCTTTCTTTGTGGTTTGTGATACTGTTTTCATTTCCCGGAATGTCGCAACCATGCCTCCCCGGGGGTATTACTTTTAGCACCCAACAAGGCA
Organism: uncultured Lentimicrobiaceae bacterium; assembly: GCA_964395075.1. Taxonomy (GTDB): domain Bacteria; phylum Bacteroidota; class Bacteroidia; order Bacteroidales; family 4484-276; genus SABY01. The sequence goes on from CAYNDN010000427.1 coordinate 4,045, forward strand.
TCGACAACTTTCAAATACAATATCCGGATTGCACCGAAATAGAAGGAGATGTGATCATTAGCGGAAACGACATTACCACTCTTGAACCTCTTCATGTGCTGGTTGCCGTCAATGGATTTTTATGACTTTGCAATAATGCTGTCCTGACAAATGCAGCAGGCTTGCATAATATTGAAACAATCGGAACAGACCTTGTAAACATTCTTAAAGATAATGAGAGCGCAATCTGAGTTTGTTTCAACACAAAAGGAAGAAATATTACAGATATTCGATCAATATTTAATCTTTGGTGGTTACCCTGCCGTAGCCCTCGAAGAACACCAAACAGAGAAACTTTCAATTCTAAAGGAACTTAAAGATTCATTTCTAAAAAGAGATATTGATGAATCGGGCGTTTCAAACCCTGATCTGTTTTATAAACTTTGTGCAATTCTGGCTGGTCAATCCAGTAATTTGCTTAACAGAAATGAACTGTCAAACACGCTTGGTATCGATAATAAAACAATTGATCGGTATACGACAATTCTTATAAAGAGTTTTCATATTGAGCTGATAAAACCCTTCTCCGGAAATCTTCGGAAGGAGTTAACCAAAATGCCTAAAATCTTTTTTTATGATAATGGTATGCTCAATGTTTTAGTAAATCGGTTTAATCATCCTGATAACAGGGAAGATAAAGGACAGTTATTGGAAAACTATGCATTTAAGAGATTATCAGAAAAATACAGGAATTAAAAAATTTGTGGAGACTTATCCCGATTATAACTTCAGGGTTTTGTCACATGATTTTCATGATCATTGTTTACAAATTATAAAGCTTTAGGGA
>CAYNDN010000428.1:0-3500 GCA_964395075.1 uncultured Lentimicrobiaceae bacterium
TAATGTTAATTTCATTTCAATATGCACAAAGTCAGGCCGCCTTACTGGTTTTGATATTCGGCGACAAAGCTGCTTCAGAAAAATTCTACTTCAGCCTGAAAGGCGGCCTGGGGTTATCAGACCTCTATGGACTCGAATCTGCAGATTTTGCACCTGGTGTACATTTCGGGTTATCGAACAATCTTACGATAAACGACAGGTGGGACTTTGTTCCCGAATTTATGCCCTTATCCTGGAAAGGAGCGGGAAATCTCCAAATATATCCAACCGGAATTCCTGAACTTGATACTCTGAAAACGACAGATACCAGGCTATCCAGAAGGTTGAACTACATCGACATCCCTATTTTGATGCGTTACAAGCTGAATGAGAAAATCAGGTTTGAATTTGGCCCCCAGATAAGCATCTTAACTTCTGCTAACGACATTTACGAGGCATCTGTAACAGGCATTGATGAGATTAATTATTCGATTAACTCAAAAGACAAACTCCACACGATGGATTTTGGAATTATTGCTTCTGTCGGATATGCCTTAACGAATTTCACTACAGGAACCGGAATGGAATTTTACATCCGGTATTACCAGGGTTTTACCAACATTTCTAAAGTAGATACGGAAAACTTCAGTAACGGCATTTTTCAATTTTCGGTAAGCTTTCCGTTTATTCTACCTTCGGAGATAGACGAAAATAACTAACTGGCAATAATTTCTCTGGCCTTATTAAAGGCATTTTCGATTCCACCGGGATTTTTACCTCCGGCAGTAGCAAAATGCGGCTGGCCGCCCCCCCCCCCCTGTATTTCCTTAGCTATTTCCCGAACGATCTGTCCGGCATTCAGCCCTTTTTCTTTAGTAAGTTTATCCGATATCATCACAGTTAAATTAGCCTTTCCGTTGGCTTCATTGCCAATTACCAGCACAAGGTTATCAACAATATCCTTCATTTGGAAGGCCAGATTTTTGGCTGTTTGCATATCTCCGTCAAGCTTGTGGGCAATAAAATTGAGCCCATCAATCTGTTCAGCTTTATTTTTGAGCATCAGTTTAAGCGAAGCCACTTTTTCATGCTTCAGTTCCTCAACTTCTTTTTCGAGGCTCTTTTTCTCATCCATTAGCTGCTGAGCTGCTTTGAGTGGCTCTTTGTTGTTTTTCAGAATTTCTTTAAAACTGTTAAGTGCCGATTCCTGCTGGTAAAGCAAATCCTCCACTTTATTACCGGTAATGGCTTCAATGCGGCGTATTCCGGCAGCAATAGCCGATTCGGAAATAATTTTAAACATCCCGATATTTCCGGTTGCCGCAACATGTGTCCCCCCACAAAACTCGACCGAGAACTCAGGATCGAAAGCAATTACCCGAACATAATCTCCATACTTTTCGCCAAACAATGCCGCTGCCCCCATCTCTTTGGCCTGATCAACGGGCACATTGCGTTTTTCATCAATAGAAATATTTTCTCTGATCTTTTGATTTACAATGTGCTCAACCTTTCTGATTTCCTCATCCGAAAGTTTGGAAAAATGAGAAAAGTCGAAACGCAAACGGTTTTCGTCAACCAGTGAGCCACGCTGCTCCACATGATCACCAAGCACCTTTTTTAAAGCGGCATGCATCAGGTGGGTGGCGCTATGATTATTCATCGTCAGCAATCGTTTTTTCTCATCCACTTTGGCAACAAACGATGCCGAAACATCAGATGGTATCTTTTCGGCAATATGAATAACCAAATCGTTTTCTTTCTGGGTGTCATTAATTAAAACTTTTTCATCATCACCAAGTAAAACTCCCTTATCACCAACCTGACCTCCACTCTCGGCGTAGAAGGGCGTTTTGTTTAAAACGATCTGGTAGTAAGTTTCCTTTTTGGTTTTTACTTTTCTAAATTTCATGATCTCAACATCAGCCTCGAGAAACTCATATCCGAGAAATTCTGTTTCGTCATCACCTTTACGAATCACTACCCAGTCGTCAGTATCTTTTTCGGCGGCCTGCCTCGACCTGTTCTTTTGTGCTTCAAGACCTTTACGAAAGCCTTTCATATCCACTATCATATCCTTTTCGCGGGCCATCAGTTCTGTCAGGTCGATGGGAAAACCATAAGTATCGAATAATTCAAAGGCAAAATCACCATCAACTGTTTTCGAATCAGGGTTTTCATACAGGTATTGCTCAAATCTTTTAATGCCCTGAGCAAGCGTTTTCAGGAAAGCATTCTCCTCTTCGGCAATCACCTTGGTAATTATTTCCTGTTGTTGCACAAGTTCAGGGAAAAACTCACCCATCTCCTTTACCAGAACCGGAACCAACTGATTGATGAATGGTTCTTTAAAGCTGAGGAAAGTAAATCCGTAGCGAACTGCCCGCCTTAAAATCCGGCGAATCACATACCCGGCCTTGTTGTTCGAAGGAATCTGACCATCGGCAATGGCAAATGCAATAGCACGCACGTGGTCGCTGATCACACGCATGGCTATATCTTTCTCCATCGCATCGCCATATTTTACCGAAGCCATCTCAGCAACTTTTCTAATCAGAGGCTGGAAAACATCCGTATCGTAATTTGATTTTTTACCCTGAATTGCCATTGTGAGCCTTTCGAAACCCATACCAGTGTCCACATGCTTTGCAGGAAGTTGTTCCAGCAAACCGTCAGCTTTCCTGTTAAATTCAATAAAAACCAGGTTCCAGATTTCGATCACCTCGGGGTGATCCATGTTTACAAGTTCGCGTCCGGGTGTATCAGCCTTTTCTTCATCACTTCTCAGGTCGATATGAATTTCGGAGCAGGGACCGCACGGGCCTGTATCGCCCATCTCCCAGAAATTATCCTTTTTCGATCCGTATAAAATTCGTTCATCAGGCAAAAAAGCTTTCCAGTAGTTCAATGCTTCATCGTCCGGCTTCAGTCCATCGCCTTTGTCACCACCAAACACGGTGGCATAAAGGTTTTCCGGATTCAGACCATAAACTTCTGTTAACAGCTCCCAGCCCCATTCGATGGCTTCCTTCTTAAAATAATCACCGAAGGACCAGTTCCCCAACATTTCGAACATCGTATGGTGATAAGTATCATGGCCAACCTCATCCAGATCGTTATGCTTTCCCGAAACGCGCAAACACTTCTGGGAATCGGCAATACGGGCATACTTAACAGGTGTGTTACCAAGGAACAAATCTTTAAACTGGTTCATCCCTGCGTTGGTAAACATAAGGGTAGGATCGTTTTTCACCACCATTGGTGCCGAAGGAACGATTTTATGTTGTTTGTTTTCAAAAAACGCTAAAAACGTGCGCCTTACATCAGCAGATTTCATATAACAATTATCATTAGTTATTGAGGTTCATTATCAGATCACCGGTAATTATTTTTTAAAAAAACTTACTAACATCTTGTTTTCGAACAAATTAATAAGTTGATAAAACCTTAACGATCCTGCCATTATGGCGTTGCAAAATTAGTTTTTTTGGTTAATTTTGCGCCTGTATCAGCCTGATATA
>CAYNDN010000428.1:3510-4866 GCA_964395075.1 uncultured Lentimicrobiaceae bacterium
TTAAAGTATGAGCCGGTTTATAATCCTGTTAGGAAAATTTTGGGTCGCATCTTTCTTTGGCTTACAAGCAGTTTATTCTTTGCGGCCGGTGTGGTTTTTCTGGCTTACAGCTTTTTTGATTCACCAAAGGAGAAAATGCTGAAGCGGGAGATGGCGCAAATGCAGTTTCAATACGAAATCCTCAACGATAAGCTGAACCATGTGATGGAAGTAATGGCAGAAATTGAAGACAGGGATGATAATATTTACCGGGTGATTTTTGAAGCGGAGCCCATTCCACAGGCCGTGCGAAAAGCCGGATACGGGGGTACTAACAGATATGCAAAGCTTGAAGGCTACAAAAATTCGGACATCCTTATCGAGACTACCAAAAAGTTAGACATGATCACCGGTCGGTTGGTGGTTCAGTCTAAATCCTATGATGACGTTTTTGAGATGGCCAAAAACAAGACTGAGTTTTTATCAGCAATTCCCGCAATACAGCCGGTGAGCAATAAAGACCTAAAAAGGCTATCATCCTATTTCGGCCACCGGATGGACCCATTTTATAAGGTGATGAAGTTTCACGAAGGCGTTGATTTTAGCGCACCGGTAGGAACAGATATTTATGCGACAGGTCAGGGAGAAGTTGTTAGAGTAGTGAAATCAAAACGCGGATATGGCAATAATATCCTGATTGATCATGGCTTTGGATACCAAACGTTTTACGCACATTGTAACAAAATTCTGGTTGAGAAGGGCCAAAAAGTAAAACGCGGTCAGGTAATTGCAACCGTAGGGAACACAGGAAAATCAACAGCCCCGCACCTGCATTATGAAGTTCGAAAAAACAACAAGGTTATCGACCCAATCAACTTCTTTTTCAACGACCTTACACCCGAACAGTACGAAAAAGTCATCGAAATGTCAGCACAACCCAATCAAAGTTTCGATTAACTTCGCAGCAAAGGTTGTCCGACAGCATGTAAATTAATATTACGAAATTCCTTTGTTTTCCACAAGTAAATCATTCTTCCAATTATGTTACCTGAAAAAATGCTTCGCTCAAAGCAACTAAACTCCGCAATATTTTTTCTCACGCTTATCCTGTTCAATTCAACAACAACCGGCCAAAATGCAGATACATCAGCAATAAGCATTATCGGAGTTGGAGACATCATGCTCGGAACCAACTTTCCTTCAGAAAAATATTTACCTCCCGGTGATACATGTGATTTTTTATTGGAAAATGTGAAAGACCAACTTAGGGACGCCGACGTTACTTTTGGGAACCTCGAAGGTGTTTTTCTAAACAAAGGAAAGGTTGTGAAAAAGTGTAAAGACAATCAATTCAGTGAACAGCAACATGGTAACCAC
>CAYNDN010000429.1:0-4853 GCA_964395075.1 uncultured Lentimicrobiaceae bacterium
ACACTAACCGGCCTGCTACACATGCGCCGGACGGATGAAAAAGGTTCGGAAGAATTTGTAGTGGAGGGGTACGTACAGGATGTAACCAGCGAAAAAAAGGCAAACGAACAGGTAAAACAGAGCCTGCTGTTCCTGAAAGAACTAATGGATAATATTCCCAGTCCGGTCTTTTCAAAAGACAAAAACCTACGCTACACAGGGTGCAACATTGAATTTGAAAAATACATCGACCGCAAAGAAAATGAATTGCTCGGCAAGACTTTACTTGATATTAAAAAAGATGAGCACACCCTCTTTCTCCACCAAAAAGACCAGGAACTCTTAGAGAAAGGAACGCGGCAGGTTTTTGAACATACCATCCCATTTGCGAACGGAAACGAGCGCAACGTTATGTATTACAAAAATGTGATCACCGACCAGGATGGCAACATTGATGGTATCATCGGACTGATGCTTGACATAACAGACAAGAAAAACACTATGGAGCAATTGCGGGAGGAGTTGACTATAAATGAAGCCATGACTGATTTGTCGAGCCAACTGCTCAAACCTGGTATATCCATACGGGAAATCTCCCACCTCATCCTGGATTATACCAAAGCCTTTACCAACTCTGAACATGGCTATGCCGGCACCATCGATCCTGAAAATGGCGACCTGGTGCTTCATACCTTCACCCAAATGATTGCCGAAGGTTGCGAGGTTGAGGATAAAAAATTCAGGTTTCCGAAAGTAAACGGAAAGTATCCCCGGCTTTGGGGCCATGCTCTTAATACGCTTCAGCCTTTTTATACCAACAACCCGGATGGGCACGAAATGTCGGAAGGCACGCCAAAAGGACATATTAAACTCACAAATTTCCTGTCGGTACCGGTCATCATGCACAACAAACTGGTTGGCCAGGTAGCACTTGCCAATGCAGAAAAACCTTACAACAAGGAAGACCTGGAACATGTTATCAGGCTATCAAACCTTTATTCGCTGGCCATCGAAAAAGTAAGCAGCATGGATGAACTCGTCAAGGCCAAAGATAAGGCAGAACAATCCGATAAATTAAAGTCAGCTTTCCTGGCCAATATGTCGCACGAAATCAGAACACCGCTGAATGCGATTGTCGGGTTTTCGCAAATGCTGGGCGAGGAAGGCGTAGGGCTGGAAGAAACCCGTGAATTTAAAACAGTCATCATAAAAAATACCGATTTATTGCTGCGCCTCATCAGCGACATTATTGAAATGGCCATGATAGAAGCAGGAGAATTAAAAATTCATTCAGAACCAAGACCCATTCACGATACCATTAGCCAAATTTATGATGGATGGAAATATAAAGATGAAGTAGTGAACAGCACAGGCAAAATCAATTTTAATTTCAGTGTGCCTGCTGAAGATAATCAAAAATATTTCCATATAGACAACCTCCGCTTTAATCAGATCATGAATAACCTGCTCATGAACGCATTCCGGTTTACAACAACCGGAGAGATTACCATTGGCTATGCATTCCCGGATACTGAGCACGTTGAAATATTTGTCAGAGATACCGGGATGGGCATCTCAAAAGAACATCTGCTTACCATTTTCGACCGGTTCAGGCAAGTAGATGAACTGCGTGTCCGCCCGTTTAGCGGAACAGGATTGGGCCTTGCCATTACACGAAAACTTACCGAACACCTCAAAGGCAATGTCAGGGTGGAATCAACCATAGGCAAGGGATCAACATTTTACATTTCTTTACCCATAACTGAAGCAAGCGAAAAAGAGCCGAAACCTCAATTTGCAAAACCTGTTGAAGTGCACACAACCGAAGGCACCATTGAAGGAAAAAAACTCTTAATAGTTGAAGACAACGATTCCGGTTTTGAATTTTTAGAAATTTTGCTCAGGAAAAAGGGCGCAAAAATCAAACGTGCCATCACCGGAAAGGAGGCCGTTGAAATGCATAAACAAAATAACATCGACATTATCCTGATGGACCTTCAGCTACCTGAAATGAGTGGTTTTGATGCCATAAAAAAGATCAGGGAAACAAGCCATAGCATACCTATTATCGTGCAAACAGCATTTTCGGAACAAGTTGAACGCGAAAAAGCTTTTGATGCCGGATGTGATGCTTACCTCGTAAAACCTATTACCAGAAGCAAATTGGAGGCTACATTGCTAAAATATTGTTAATGATGAAGTCCGGATCGATAAATATCCTGGTGATTGAAGATAATCGTGGAGATTTTGAGCTCATTAAGGAAACCCTTAAAAGCAGCAAAACCGACTATAACCTTACGTGGAAACAAACGTTGCGTGAGGGAATTAACCATTTAAAAAACAACCTGGTTGATTCAATTCTCCTCGACCTCAACCTGCCCGACTCCTTTGGTATAGAAACACTGCATGAAGTTATTAGAATAAACAAGGATAGCTCTATAATGGTGCTAACAGGCAATGCCAACGAACAACTCGGCCTGGAAGCCATGAAAATTGGTGCCCACGACTATCTGATCAAAAGCGAACTCGAACCGGCGTCGCTCCCCAGTGCCATCAGGTATGCCATCGAAAGAAAAGAATCAGAAATTATCCTTAAAAATCACCAGATCATCCTGGAAAAGGAAGTTGAAAACAGGACGAATGAACTGGTTAAAACAAACCAAAAACTAAGGGAAGAAATTGAAACACGTAAAAAGGTTGAGAAAAGTCTTAAAGAAAGCGAAGAAAACTTCCGGTTGATTTCCACATCTGCCAAAGATGCCATCGTAAAAATGGACGAAACGGGCAAAGTGGCTTTCTGGAACTCAGCTGCCGAAAACATTTTTGGTTATACGGCAAAAGAAATGATTGGAAAAGACGCACATTTTCTTTTGGTGCCACCCAAAAAGCAGAAAGAAGCCGAAAAGGGAGTAGCTAACTTCCTGAAGACAGGCCATGGAAAACTAATTGACCAAACAATCGAAATGGATGCATTGCATAAAAACGGATCAAAAATCCCCATCGAAATTTCTATATCCGCCTTAAAGTCATCTGAAAATTCGTACCAGGCAGTTGGAATTATCAGAGATGTTTCGGAACGCAAACTTGCTGATAATCAAATCAAAGAAAACAACATTTTTTTGCAAACCCTGCTCAACACCATCCCGGCTCCTATATTTTACAAAGATTTGGATGGAAAATACCTTGGCGCAAACCAGGCATTTTATAAATTTCTCGACAAGCAGCCGGAACAGGTACTTGGAAAATCAGTTTATGACGCACATGGGGCGGATTACAAATTTGCCAATACATACCTCGCCAAGGATGAAGAATTATTCAAAAAGGGCGGTAGGCAGGTTTATGAATCCAAGGTTATTAATGGAAGAGGCGAAGAAAGAGATGTTACTTTCCACAAAGCCGTTTTTAAAAACAGCACTGGCAAAATTGCAGGATTGGTTGGGATGTTCATTGATATGACAGAACTCAAAAAAACGACAGCAGAACTAACCAGGCTGAAAAATAACCTGGAGATTGAGGTACAAAACAAACCAGGCAACTCAGGGAAGCAAATGCCACCAAAGACAAGTTTTTCTCCATCATCGCGCACGACCTGAAAAGCCCGTTCAATATAATTCAGGGCTTTCTAACGTTAATATACGACGAATTTAACGAATTCACCCAAGAGGAACTAAAGGAGTTTATTGGCAAAACCCTTGATGCTTCTACCAACACTTTTATTTTACTCGAAAACCTGCTGGAATGGTCAAGATCGCAGCGTGGTACCATCCCATTTAACCCGGTAAATATTAAGGTTTGGGCGTTGTGCAACGAGATGTTTTATCAGCATCAGGATATTGCAAAACAAAAAGAAATCAAAGTAAGTATCAACATAAACCGGGATCATCTGGTTTATGCCGATCCTGACATGATCAGAACCGTTTTGCGAAACCTGCTGACCAATGCAATTAAATTTTCGCATCCCGGTGGCCATATTTTAATCAATTCAACAAAAACCGGCCAATACATCGAAATCAGGGTGGAAGATGATGGAATTGGAATGGATGATTCATTTCAGCACAGCCTGTTTAAGCTCAACGAAAAAACACAACGCCAGGGAACAAGAAAAGAAAAAGGAACCGGACTGGGGCTCATTCTTTGCAAAGAATTTATTGAAAAAAACAAGGGGAAAATTTGGGTTACCAGTGAAGCAGGCAAAGGAAGTACTTTTTACTTTACCCTGCCACATGCCAAAAAAGACCGTTAAAATCATGCAGTTTGATGAAAATGAAAAACCTAAACTGCAAAGAACAATATTTTTACCAATAAGTTATTATTGGTAACAGTAAATGATATAAAGAATTAAAAAACGCAATTTATGCCATTTTTAAAAATACAAACCACAGAAGAACTACTTGATGCAAACCTAATGATGAGCAAAGCTTCAGAGCTTTTGGCCAACATTTTGGGCAAGCCCGAAAAATACATCATGCTAACACTTGAAGAAACAGCAACCATGCTGTTTGGCGGAATAAATAAGCCCGCAATTTTTTGTGAATTAAAAAGCATTGGACTCCCCGGCACCAAAACAAAGGAAATTTCTGAAAAACTTTGTAGGTTTTTATCCGATGAAACAGGGGTTTCTGCTGATCGAATTTACATTGAGTTCTCAAACGTTGAACGAAACTTATGGGGCTGGAACGGAGCAACATTCGAAAAATAATAACTCTAAATCAAATACACCGAAAAATGAATGATTGTGAAATGCTTGCCAACTGCGGCTTTTTTAAAAAGTATTGCAAAACCAAGGATTTGGCTTGTAAGGGATTTATGAGAATGTACTGCAAGGGTGAGAAACAAAAAGAATGTAAACGTAAGCAGTTTAAAATGAAGCATGG
>CAYNDN010000430.1:0-4846 GCA_964395075.1 uncultured Lentimicrobiaceae bacterium
GTTCTCCCGACGCATCGGGACCGTCTTTCGCCCTCGTCCGCTCGGATGGTGGAATTGGTAGACACGTTGGACTTAAAATCCAATGACCATTGCGGTCGTGCGGGTTCAAGTCCCGCTCCGGGTACAGAACAATCACCACTAAGCCCTGATTACGAAAGTTTTCAGGGCTTTTGTTTTTTGGTGGGGTAAATATTAGGGTAATAATATTTGGGTGAATTGACGAAAGCCTTCAGGATAACAGTTTTCAAACCCGAATTAAAATTTCGTTTAACAGAGCAGGAGGGTTTGTCATATTTAAAAAAGGAGTTATTCCCGTATTACACGTTGGTTGTTCCATGTAAAACACTGCCTGGTTTTATCCTGCCAACCTAGTAAGAACGAGCTATAATATTCTGGCAGATTCCAATGAGCGGATATAGATTTTGCCCCTTATCAATTATCCGATGAAATTACATGAACAAGGACAGGTTTGGGAGTTTTAAAAACTGTATGATAATTTTTAATATTTTTGCCATTATTGAAATGTAGTGTTCAATTTTTAAAAACACCTAAAACGCATTTAATATCAACGATATATGATAATTGTGTAAGTTGAAGTAATAAAAAAATGAGTAAAAACCGGATCAATTATTATAAATATTTTCCACTTTCGGAAGAGGATACACAGCTGGGAATTTACATTGAAAATATTGGTGTTTCGGAAGTGATGAAGGATGAAAATTACCCCCTCACCGGGCATCCTAACACACATTACTTTACCTGGGACAAAGGCAGGCTGCTTTCCAGCTTTCAGATCTTACTGATCAGTGACGGGCAGGGATTTTTTGAATCCGAAAAATCAGGCATACAGAATTTGATCCCCGGCAGCATTATTTTGTTGCACCCCGGAGAATGGCATCGTTATCGCCCCTTAAAGAAAACAGGCTGGAAGGAATACTGGATTGGCTTTGAAGGAGAGGTTTCCGGTATGCTCGCCGGTTCGGGTGTTTTGTCGCCACAGAATCCGGTTGTGAATATTCGCGACTTTGAGGAGATACAGAATTTATTTGATTCGGCCATTTTGCAGACCAGGGAAACAAATCCGGGATTTCAACTGATTGTTTCAGGTTTGCTGTTCCAAATTTTCGGGCAGATTTCATTTGCAGTAAAGAGCAGGACCAAACACAGCAAATCATTTATGAAGCAGATCAACCTTGCCAAGGAACTCATGCAGGGAGATATGGATGATAACACAGACATTCCGCGGATTGCCGAAAAACTCAATATCGGCTATGCGCTGTTTCGCAAAAAATTCAAGGAGCTAACGGGACTCTCCCCCAAGCAGTACCAAATGCAGCTTAAATTAAGCCGGGCGAAATCCCTGCTTTTGGGTACAGACCTTCCGGTTAAACTCATTGCCTATGAAACCGGGTATGAATCGATCTATCACTTTTCCAAAGTCTTTAAAGAGAAAATTGGTTGCAGCCCGTCGCAATACCGCGATTTAATCAGCGATACCAAAAATTTGAATAAAGTAAAAAAAGCCAGGTAGAGTTCATATTGAACAAAAGCCCTCATGCTTTCATATACGGCAGGTAATGTGCTAAACAAAAACATGATATGTTAAATGCAGGTAGCAAAATACTTCTCATTTTAATGATTTTCCTTGTTGCCGGTTGTCAAAGTGATCCGGGTGGATATGCGTTCTTTCATAAAAAATCACTGGGACAGCACAGTAGAGTTTCACCCCAACGATACCGGAACGCTGATCGGCCTTCCATTTCCTTATGTGATCCCAACAGTGAAAGGCGAAAAAACCTTCAGGGAAATGTATTACTGGGATACCTATTTCACCAATGCAGGGCTTTTACTGGATGGCCGTACAGACCTCGCTAAAAACAATGTTGAAAATATCCTGTACCTAGTTGATCGTTACGGTAAAATGCCAAATGGAAGCCGGACCTATTACCTGAACCGGTCGCAACCACCATACCTAAGCATGTTGGTGGCAGATATTTTCAGGGAAACCGCTGACATGGAATGGCTGAAATCAGCAATACCCACGCTGGAAAAAGAATACCATTTCTGGATGGAACAACGCATGACACCCTGCGGACTCAACCGCTATTCGAGCAGTGCGGACACATCCTACAAACTAAAAATGGCTGAATACCTGAAAAAACGTTTTAATGACAGCCTCCTTATCGATACCCTTACAAGAGAAGAAAAAATAACTATCGGAAGTCACCATACCGCTGAGGCCGAATCGGGGTGGGACTTTACACCCAGGTTTAAAAACCGCTGCGAAGATTTCTGCCCCGTTGATCTGAACAGTTATTTATATCTGTATGAGAAAAATTTTGAATGGTTTTATCAACTCACCGGCAATAAGCGGGAGTCGATAAAATGGCGCGGGGCCGCCCTGAAAAGGAAAGCCCTCATTCATCAATATTGTATAAACCCCGATGACGGGCTGTTTTACGATTATGACTATGTAAATGATACCCTTTCCGATGTATTGTCCTCGGCCATTTTTACCACAATGTTTGCCGGCGTGGCATCGGATAAACAGGCTGTTAACATTTTGAATGCTTTGGCGCTTCTGGAAACCTCTTTTGGCCTGGCAACCTGTGAACCGGCCGACTACAAGCTCAACTATCAATGGGGCGGGGCAAATGGCTGGGCGCCCCTCCACTTCCTTGCCGTTAAAGGTCTTGACCGCTATGGTTATTACCAGGATGCCAGCAGGATTGCACGCAAATACGTTGAACTTGATGACACAAATCTAACCACATTGTACTTAATCACTGCAATTCAGTAAAAATTTTCAGCCTCCTTTTTGTCCACATGAAAACATTTACTCAAAAACAGCCTCCTTTTTGTCCATTATACCATAACAAACAAAAAAGGCCACCCTTGCGGGCGGCCTTCACATCAATATTTATTAACCAAGAGAAAAATCATTAGGGGAAGGTAACTTCGATCGCCTCACTAAGTTTGATAAAGTAGGCCTTTCCAGGCATCAGTGTTCCGAGTGTATTTATATCATAGTCCGGCCACAGGATTCCTGTTTCTGCAATACCTTTTACAACAATCACCTGATCGATAACATCCGTTAAGAGTGCTTCTGCATCAACAGGTGTATCGCTGATTATGGGGATCAGATTCCAGCCCTCAACCAGTTGCAGGGTTTTGTTTTGTTCAGGCGTTCCGGTAATGGTAAGTACAACATCGGCAGTTACCTTTATTTTGTAGGCCGACTGGCTGTCCCAGGTTTGGATGGTGTTCAATCCGCCTTCGGGGAAGAGAACCTCAGTCATGGTTTGCAAGATAACCAGTTCATCGGCTATTGGATTTATCACATCATTGATATCATTGGAAGTTGGCATTAAATGGCTGGAGAGGCTGTTCCACCCTTCGAAGAGTGTTATTTCGTGGGTCAATTCTACGCAAGCATCACATGAACTGAAGCAGTGCAACGGAATTTCATAATCAACCTCAGGCACATCCACATAGCGGTTAAAACCTCCAAACCCATCATCTTCACCGCATTCTGCCGGAACAATTTCAACAAAGTCAAAGCCGGGCCCGTTTGTGTATTTATAAGTAATATGGTCTCCTGATGAGAGTGTAAGTGTTGTGGCATAAATTCCGTTATCCATATCGGTTAGCTGAATGTCAGCAGGGTTAAAGTTGTTGAATGATCCTGCAAGATAAACGCCTTCGGCTGAAACCACTTCGTTGGTCATATCCACCTGGAAGGTTACTTCCACATCAACGGGTGCCGGGCAAGGGACGCATAATCCAAAGCAAACTACTTCAAATATTGTGTCGGATTCAGGAACTGTGAAAAAGCGGTTGTCTTCGTTGCTACAGGCGGGAGGCAGATTGCTTTCCGCACCATCCCATGTGTTGCCGTTGATAAATTTATATTCGTTGTAAGTGCCGGGGATAAACAAACCTGTGTAGCTATAAACATTATCTGCTTCCTCAGTCATTGGTGTAGCCCCCGGATTCCAGCCCTGGAATGCTCCGGTAATGTGAACGCCGCTGTCGGAAACCATTTCGTTGCTCATATCCACATAGAAAGTAACATTAACAGGGTCAAGGCATTCAGTGCAAGAACCAAAACAAACAGCGTCCAAAATATTTGCAGGATCGGTAACATCAAAATACCTGTTAAACCCTCCAAAACCATTGTCTTCACCACATGCCTCAGGAACAATTTCCTCACCGTCAAAAGTATTGCCATTGATAAATTTGTAAGTAACATGCGTGCCAGCCACGAGGTTAACGGTTGCTTCATACACCATATCCTGATCATCGTCAGACATTGGTGTGTCTGTGGTGCTGAAATCGTTGAAGGAGCCTGCAAGGTGAACACCATCTTCCGATACTTCTTCATTACTCATATCCACATAAAAAACAACATCAACTGTTGCCGGCGGAACACATGGGGCGCAGGAACCGAAACAAACAGCATCGAGTGTGGTTGCTTCGCCAGGAACGGTAAGTGTACGGTTGCCATCTTCCTGTGCGCATTCAGGAGGAACGGTTTCAAAGCCCGGGAAAGAATCGCCATTGGCAAATTTATACATCACATAATCGCCTTCGGTGAGAGTTAGTGTAACAGCCCAGATACCATCTCCCACCAGGGTCATTGGTGTTTGTGCAGGATCAAATCCATTAAAAGTTCCGGCAACATGCACGCCTTCAGGGGCAACAGTTTGTTCGCTCATGTCAACCTGAAAGGTAATCTCCACTTCGGCAGGAATCGGACAAGCCTCACACGATCCAAAACAAACCACCTCAATAATGGTATCGTTTTCAGGAATATCAAGAGAGCGGTGAAAACCACCAAAGCCAT
>CAYNDN010000431.1:0-4828 GCA_964395075.1 uncultured Lentimicrobiaceae bacterium
TTATGAAAAGCCGGTTGTTGAATGCCCCGAAGACTTTGCCGTATGCCTCGATACACCAGCTTTTGTATTAACCGGAGCAACTCCGGCAAGTGGTGAATATTCCGGCACAGGAGTGTCTTTTGATGGTACTGATTATTGGTTTGACCCAGCTGCAGTTGGAGCCGGCGGATGGGAAATCACCTATACTTACACAGATTCACAAACCTTATGCACCAACTTCTGTACATATAAAATCACCGTAATTGATCTTCCGGTTCCTATTTGCCCGGACGACATGATGGTTTGTGTGAACGATCCCGCCTTTGAACTTACAGGAGCGACTCCTGAGGGAGGAACCTACTCAGGTACAGGTGTGAGTAGTGGATTCTTTGATCCTTCAGTAGCTGGTGTTGGAACGCATACGATAACCTACACTGTGGGTGTTGCAGGCACCAATTGCTTCGGACAGTGCGATTTTGAAATCACGGTGAAACCGTTGCCTAACGTTGACTGTCCTGCCAATATTGAAGTATGTCTTGAGTCACCTACCATACCCATACCTGATAATGGTCAGCCTGATGCTGAGTTCAGCGGAGCAGGTGTGTTCTTCGATTCCGGAGTCTGGTATTTCGATCCATCGGTGGGAGTTGGTCAATATGAAATTTCCATGTGTGTTACCGATCCACAAACAGGTTGTACAAACTGCTGTATATTCTACATCACTGTTGTTGCTGATCACGTTATCAGCGTGAACGAAGGATGGAGTGGAATATCGAGCTTCGTCGAACCTGAAAATCCGGATATGAGCCAGGTAATGTATCCTGTTACTTATGATCTGGTAATTATCCAGAACTTTGATGGTGTTTATTGGCCGGGAGGAAACACTTACACGCTCCAGACCTGGGATCCATATTCAGGCTATGCCATCAAAGTTTTGAACGATTGTGAGTTGCCTATCTGCGGTGATGAAGTTGTTGATAAGTCTGTAAATCTTGAGCAGGGATGGAATATTATTCCTGTGCTATCAACTACCCCTGCCGATATTGAGGCATTGTTTGATGGAGTTGACGGGTTTGTGATGGCCAAGGATGTTGCAGGTGTTGGTGTTTACTGGAAAGAATATGGAGTAAATGGTATTGGAAATGTTGTTCCCGGAAGTGCCTATTATGTTAAGATGGATCAGCCCGGCACCATTGTTTATGATGGAAATCCCGTTGCTTCAATCACACCATCACAAGATAAGCCAATGCTTGTCAATTCACCCTGGAATAGCGTATCTAATACTCCGGGATCACATGTTGTTGTCTTCAACCTTGAAGCAGGTGAGTTGCTTGAAGGCGATATCATCGGTGGGTTTACATCAGATGGAGTATGCGCCGGTATTACGCAGTTGACAGATGTTGCCCAACCGTTTACACTTAGTCTGAATCCTGATGACATCCAAACCTCAGCAAAGGACGGTTTTGAAACTGATGAGTTGCTAAGTTATATGGTTTACAGACCATCCACCGGAGAAACTTTCCAGTTATCTGTTACTTACAACCAGGATATGAACGAGGGATCATTTGAGATTCATGGCATATCAGAGGTAAATACTGTGAAGATGTCTGCTACCGGTGTTGGTGAATTTTCATACCAGAACCTAAACATTTATCCAAACCCATCCAATGGAATGTTTAACATAGATGGTAATTTGGAAAATGCAGTTCTGAGCATATTCAACGCTTACGGCGAAGAAATCGTTTCAGGCCAGGTTATCCGTGATGGCATAATTAACCTTACCGCCCAGCCAAATGGTGTTTATGTTATTAGGATTGAAACGGCAAGCGGAGGCACCACGTTGAAACTGATAAAAGAATAACGAAAAACCCGTAACAGGGATAAGGAGGATTACATGTCGAACCTCGTCACTTAGTTGTGGCGGGGTTTTTTGTTGTTGGGCTGCAGCAATTGGGATGAATTTAGGCATGGTTAATAAATTTAAATATTTGCCAATTTTTTGTTATTTTTTTTTTGAGGCTGGAACAGGCTTCTATTTTTGTTGCATCACTAACTTAAATCCAGCAAATTATGAAGCAAAAGTGTACGACGAAAAAAACAATTTTATTTTTGCTGACTGTTATGTTGATGCCGGTTTACTCACTGGCATATATTACCGTCAGCGGAGATGTTTCAGGACAAACCTGGAATAGTGGTAACACCTATTATGTTACTGCATTGGCAACCGTTAATAACAACACAACCCTTGAAATTGAACCGGGTGTGGTTGTAAAATTCGCCCCTGGGATTTATATGAATATACGCGGAACAATGATCGCCATTGGAACAAGCTCTGAGCAGATTATTTTCACCTCGCGTGATGATGATTCGGTAGGTGAGATAATCACCGAATCGGATGGCGACCCTAATCCGGGTGATTGGTCAACCCTGTACTTCCAGGGGAATGGCAGTAATAAAGGGATTCCAAATATGGATTATTGTCAGGTGCTTTATGGAGGGTCTAACTCCATTGGAAATGCATCAGCATTATACCTGTATGCGGCTGATGAAGGTTATGTTATAAACAGCACTGTTAAATACAGCAGTCAAAATGGTGTGTATATCAGCCAGGTAAATACGCTTACCTTTGATTTGAATGATGTTTCAGAAAACGCCCAGGATGGTGTAAATCAAAATTCCGGCCAGGTGAATATTACCAACTGCGAATTGAATAATAATGGATTATGGGCATTAAGAATTGTAAATGCAAATCTGCGTGATTATTCCGGAAACGCTGGAACTGGTAACCTTTATAATGCCATTGCAATTCAGGGAACAGCTAATGAAAACCTTACACTTTCAGAAACCATCTCAGGTTTGCCATTTGTAGTAAACGGCCTTGTTACTGTAAATGACGGCATTAGTTTAACCATCCCGGAGGGGGAAATTATTAAAATGATTGCCGGCCAGATTCGGGTGAACGGCTGGATTTATTGCAACGGAACGCCTTCACAGCCCATTGTTTTCACTTCCTTCCTTGATGACGAAAATGGGGGTGATCTAAATGGTGATGGTAATCTGACTACGCCTTCATCCGGCGACTGGAGAAGCCTTTCCGTGAGTGGTAACGGAGCCAACGATGGCAAGGGATTTATCGAACATTGCAGGTTTTTATATGGTGGCGCAGATGATAATTTTGGAAATTCTGCGGTTTACTTTTATGCCGTTGATGAAGGCTATTTCAAAAATTGTCATATCGAATACTCAGCCATTCATGGGTTTCATATAGCTCAATCCTCAGGCGTGGAGTTTTCAGATAACCTGATAAAAAGCGCTTCAGGCCTGGGTATTTATAACAACGGATCAACAATGGATATCATCGGTTGTCAGATTGTGAATAATGGCCAAAGCGGGATTTATTTAAACGCAACATCAGCCTTGTCGAAAGTTGAAGGCTGCTTAATCAGCGGAAACGGCGATTGGGCTTTAAAGGCGGATAATGCCAAAATCACGGAGTTTAGCGGAAATTCAGGATCCGGAAACTTCTACAATGCTTTCGGTATTTACGGACGCACTGTCGAAAGCCTGGAAATGTCAAAGGCAAAATGTGGATTTCCGTATGTGATCCGTGGAAACATGACTGTCAGCACCGGAGATACCGTATCGATCCCTACTGGCGAAATCATAAAACTTTCAGCCGGTGCTATTATTGTTGAAGGCACATTGATGGCTGATGGCCTTGTTAAAAACCCGGTGGTTTTCACTTCTTTTAAAGATGATGAAAATGGAGGTGATCTCAACAACGACGGGCAGGTTAACGGGCCCGCACCCGGCGACTGGCAAAACATATATGTTAATGGAAGCGGTGCCAGAGATGGAATTCTCCAACTGGATAATTGTTTGGTTACATACGGTGGCTCAAATATCGGCAACAATCATTTTGCTAATATTGCATTGTATCAATCCCACCCCGATAGTTATTTTTATTATTCAACAATTGAAAATAGTTTAGTATATGGTATCCGCGCAAACGATGGGCAAGTTAAAATCCGCAGCAGTTATATCATAAACAACATAGATTATGGCATTTATACCCAGGGTTCAATCTTCCCTGATATGGGCTCTGTGATACAAACTGATGGCGGCTTTAACCGCATTATGGACAACAATGGTGGAGATTATCAAATATATCATAATGCTGCAACATCCATGGATGCTTATTATAATGATTGGGGTGTATATTCAGCACCGCAAATTGACGGCTTGCTCTATGATAACGAAGAAACAGGAAATTCAGGCATGGTATCGTTCAATCCATGGTTCGATCCCGATGACCCCACGTTCTATCTCGATGTGGATTTCGATGCGGATTTCACACAAATCCATGTGGGCGGAACAGTTCACTTTATGGATGAGTCTATGGGATTTCCAATTCCGGATCGCTGGGAATGGGATTTCACCACCAATGGCGACGTGGAAAGTGAAGCCCAAAACCCATACCATCCATACAGTTCCGAAGGATTTAAAACCGTATGCCTTGTCGTAAGCAATGGAGCTTATACAAAAACGCTCATAAAAGAAGATTTTATCAATGTAGGGAATTATGGTGCGGCTGATATCACCATGATTGAAGATGTGCCAAATGACCAGGGAGGCAAAGTTTATGTGCATTTTAACAAAAGCGAATTTGATACCAGCACACTGGTAACTTCCAATGAATACTACACTGTGCAGCTCAACGATGGTAACGGCTGGTTCTCTGCCGGTTATTCATCAGCATTTGGAAACCCGACTTATACAATATTGACCCAAACACCATTTGACTCTACCCAGTTTGATCCCGGGCTATTGGATTTCAGGGTGATTGCTT
>CAYNDN010000432.1:0-4818 GCA_964395075.1 uncultured Lentimicrobiaceae bacterium
CTCCCTGGTCACCGGTGAAGATTACACCGGGCAAAACCTGTAAATACTGGGCAATATCAGCCTGCCCACCTACCGAAGGAATTTGTTTAATCTCGATGGGTGTTACTTTTACGATAGAAGTTCTGGTTTCGGTTTTAGCGGCCTCGCGTTCTCCTGAAATGCTTACGGTGCCAAGGGTTACTGATGATTTTTCCAGGTACAGGTTTTTGGATAGTACCTGCCCCGGAAAAAGTGTAACCTCCATTTTTAGTGTATCGTAACCGAGGTATGTAACCATGAGCGTATAGGTTCCGGCGGGAATTTTGGTGATGGCAAAATAACCGTTCACATCAGAGGCTGCACCAAAAGTTGTTCTATAAAGGTAAACATTGGTGAAAATTACCGGCTCACCGGTTTCCTTTTCATAAATAAAACCACGAATGTTTGCCTCTTGTGCGTTAACTTGTGAATAAGTGGTAAAAAGCAGCAAAGTGGCGAGGGTGAGGAGGGTAAGGTAGCGTTTCTTCATGCGATCCGAAAGTAATGGTTTGTTCAAATAGTATTGTTTAGTTGAATGATCAGGTTTCAGTAACGGCAATAGGTGATAAATATTTTTTGCACTGGCCTGCGATCAATGTGATTAGCATATATTTCATAAAAAAACAGCAATCCGCATTGGATTGCTGTATGTTTTATTTTTTCAAAGCCGCAAGCTGTTTAAACAATTCGCGTTCTTTCGGAGAAAGATTTTTTGGCAAGCTCACCACAATTTTAAGGTAAAGGTCGCCTTTTGAACCCTTGCTGTTGTAATCAGGCATCCCCATTCCTTTAAGCCTCAACACTTTTCCGTTTGGTGTTTCAGCCGGGATGTTGATACTAATGGGCTTCTCCATGGTGTTCACGGTTATTTTACCTCCCAGCAATGCCGTGTATAAGTTCACATCCACAGCAAGGTGCAGGTTGTTGCCATCAACTTTGAAGTTTGTGTTGTTGGCCACTTCCAGGTTGAGTAGCAGGTCGCCATTTGGCCCTCCGGCATGCGATGGGGCACCCTTTCCTTTAACCCGGAGTTTTTGACCATCACGTACACCGGGCTTCAGGTTCACCCTGATTTTCTTTCCATCCACATTGAGCACGGTAGAAGTACCATGATATGCATCCGTGAGGTTCAGCCTGATATTGGCCTCATAATCCTGGCCTTTCATCTGCCGAAAACCTGATTGCCTTCTGCCGCCGAAGCCCTGATTCCCGGAAAAACCTCCACCGAAAAAGCTTTGGAAAAAATCGCTGAAGCCGCCGCCTGCTCCACCAAACATATCATCAAACGAACTCCGGTACTGTCTGCCGTTGCCCGACCGCGCCCACTCCGAAAAGTCGAATCCCCCGGCTCCTGCACCGGCATGTTGATATTGTTTCCAGTTGGCACCGAGCCGGTCGTATTTTTCGCGCTTTTCCGGATCCTTTAACACTTCATACGCCTCTTGTATTTCCTTGAATTTATCCTCAGCCTGTTTGTTGTCAGGGTTTCTGTCAGGATGGTATTTCTGTGCCAGTTTCCTGTATTTTTTCTTGATCTCATCCTGACCGGCTTTCTTATCCACACCCAATATTTGATAATAATCTCTGTATTCCATTTTGTTATCTCCTGTTTTTCGAAACAGGTCTTATGATCAAATTTCGTGCAACTTTAGTCAGGAGGTGAAGCTCAGCATAATAGTCAGGGGGTGACTCAAAGTCACCCCCTGACTAAATGCCAAAATTTCAGGCATAAAAAAACAGGCCCACGATTAAAAGCGGGCCTGTTTCCTTGGTATTTAGTTCGAAATTTTATGCTTCTTTATCATCCGAAGCTTTCCACTTTTTATAGCCATAAGCAGCACCAAGTGCCACCAGCAGCATTAATCCTTCGCCAACCGGGGCACCGCCGCCGGGAACGTTTCCGCCCTCGCCATGACTTGGCGGAGGTGGGGGCGGGTCTTGCGCTGAAACAGGCATGGCAAAGTTGAGCAAAAATAAAAGGAGCAATACGCTGAGTGTTGTTGTGATGTACTTTTTCATTGTTGTTAAGTTTTATTATTTCACATAAATTTTATTTACAAATCTTCCATTTTCGGCGGCCACCTCCACGATGTAAACGCCCGTCTGCACATTGAGTGGCATGTTTACAGCATCGGCATTATTGAACGACTGCATGGCCACCACCCTTCCGGTGATATCCACCACACGCACATCCACCCTGCCCTCAGCCACATTGGAAACCTGCAGCTCACCGTTGATGAATTTTGCAAGCGGCTTTTGGATGGCTGCGGGGGAAGAGATGCCGACGGCGGATTTAAAATACAATACAAAACGGTCGTCATACGAACCGGACTGGTCAATGGTAAAGCTATATTCCGGGTTGATTGACATATCCGTTTGAATGCCTGTAACTTTATCTTCAAGAACGATGGGTGTGCCTGGCTCGAAGTTTTGCAATTCCTTAACAGCAAACGTATATTGACCTGAAATCCCTGCTCTTAAACCAAGAGGCACCGAATAACCCTGATCTAACGGCGGAAGTGCCTGAATGTCATATTTCTCATCGTTGTTCTCTGCCAAAAAACTGTATAATGCAATGTCGGGTAATCCATCATATTTTCCGGCATCATACGACGGGTCGAGCCCTTTTGTCATACCATCACTAAAAACAAAAGATACCATATTTTTTGAATCTGCCTCATTTGTGATCATCAGTTCAAACCGCGGATGATCCAGTTTATATTTGAAAGGTACAGTGTCGGCATGTATACGAACATTAGTATTTACATTAAATGTTGCATTGTTGGTAGCAGCCTTAACCATAAACGATCTGCCGCTCCCTATAAACAGGGTAGTGTCGGAGGCATTGTTGATTGCCCTGTATCCATAAGTTTCGTCCCATAAATAAATAGCTTCAAAAGCATCATCCAGAGCAGTAGTATTTTGTCCAATTAGATAATTTGTGGCATCAGCAAGGTCATTTCCGGCAATGTCGCACGGATATGGATTCCCTACTAAATTCCAGCCCAAGCCGGTGCTGCCGGTTGTTCTTGTTAAATTTATCCCCGGATTACTGCTATAAGGCACACCTGTAAGGGTGTAGGTATTAGAGGCTTTTGCGGGATTATAAGATAGTATGTAACCTTTTCCCTGATCAAAGGTTTGTGATCCCCAATCCCCATCACGCAAATACAGCCACCAGCCAATTGTTCCACCATCATCATGACTTTCATCCCACTCATAAAACTCCGTAGGATCGTTGTCGCCAAAGGCAGCATCAAAATTTGTTGAGCTTAAATCGACAGGTGATGATATATAATGCCATTCATCATCGTTCGCCAGGTATTTTTCCACGCTTAAGTCACCTCCTACCGATCCGCTGGTGATAAAAGATGCAGTTCCATCAGCATCTGATTTTAGTGTTAATGAACTTGAACTATTTATTTCAAGGCCATCAGATGTTGTGATTTTCTTTTCTGAATCAACTTCAACCTCAGCACCGCTGGCAACATTCAGATAAGCGAAGGTTGTGTTACTCGACCCATCAATTGTTTGTAAAGTAGTCCCGTTAAAGTTTACTGATCTGGAATTGGCGTTGAAAGTGCCATTGTCTGTAAAATCACCCCTCAGATAAAGATCACCAAAATCTGGGTCACTGGCGGTACCTAATCTGAAGGTTCCATTATTAAGTAAAGAGCCATTCATGTAAAAAGGGAAATTATCGTTAAGCTGGACTTCAATGCCATCAATTTCGACATTCCATGGAACGCCTTTTTGTGCAGAACCGTTGCTGGCGGTGTTTGGAAACCATAAAATATCCCCACTATTGATGGTATATGCAGTTGAGTACTTCAACGTAGAACCTGAATTGTAGGTGATTGAATTTGTATTACCAAATCCACTATTAACAGTAAGCGTTCCGTCCAAGCTTGAAGATGAACCAAAATCAACTCCACCCTGAATTTCAACATCATTAAATGTTACACTTCCCGCAACCGTTCCAGCTCCGGCAAAAACTACCTTTCCGGAGCCTGCGGTAAAAGTACCATTGTTGGTTAATGCGCCGCCATCAGCTATTGTTAGTATTTCACTTCCTTTGGCATCATCACTGGCAGTTATCGTCCCCCCGTTTTGAATTTCAAGTGTTCCACCCACGGTTCTATCATCAGTTAGCGTAAGGTTTGAACTCGCTATCGTTACATTATGGGGTCCGTTGGAACCTGGCCACTCAGTGCCCATGTCGAGGGCATCGCCTGTATCATAATTAAGGGTTGAAGTACTTCCGTAAACAGGTGATTGCGACAATGAACCGGACGGATTCAACTGCAATGTACCATTCACCGTTGGAATAGTATTCACAGTGATTCCTCCCTGCAATTCAAGATCATTAAAGGTGATTGCATTATTACCGTTGAGCGTAATATATCCTGCCAGTATAACTTTTCCGGTGTTTGAATTAAAAGCACCATTATTCGTTAATGTACCCGGGTCAGCAATTGAGAGGGTATTTGAGTCGAGGTTTATGGTTCCGCCGGATTGTACATCAAAAGTGCCGCCCCCCACTTTTCGATTGGCACTCAACGTAAGATTTGTATTTACAATGGTAACACTATTGGGATTGTTAGGATCTGCAGGCCATTCGTTACTTTGGTCATATGCTCCGCCAGTGTTGTATTTGAGTGTAGAAGAACTACTGTAAGTTGGTGAAGCCGAAAAAGAAGCACCGGAATTTAGCTGCACGGTTCCATTGATTGTCGGCACTGTTGTTACTGTAAGTGCTCCATTCAGGGTAAGGTTGTTCAACGGTGTGGTGCTACTCCC
>CAYNDN010000433.1:0-4794 GCA_964395075.1 uncultured Lentimicrobiaceae bacterium
TTATGTGTGTTTTTCTGTAAGATCTTCCACAAAATTTGCAGTAGTTCCAAATAATGTTTTATCCTGCTATAATTTCACCAAAAAGATTGTGGCAGAGCCAAATTTATAAATCCAATCCGGGTTTACTTCCACAATCCTGTTTGGATAATAATTGTATTTTTGGCTCGCTTATTTATAACGAAACCAAATTAATATAAAATGGCTTATAATTTATTGAAAGGGAAAAAAGGGATCATTTTCGGAGCTCTGAATAATTTGTCGATCGCCTGGAAAGTAGCCGAGCGTGCACATGAAGAAGGTGCTGAGTTTGTGCTAACCAATACACCTGTTGCTTTGCGATTTGGGGCACTCGATGAACTTGCCAAAAAAACCGGTTCAAAAGTTATTGCAGCTGATGCTACCAGTGAAAAAGATTTGGAGAATTTACTTAAAGAATCCATGGATCATTTTGGGGGTAAGATTGATTTTATTCTGCATTCAATTGGGATGTCGATGAACGTAAGAAAAGGAAAGCCATACAATGATCTTAACTATAATTACCTGATGAAAACGCTCGATATTTCTTCAGTGTCTTTTCACAAAGTATTGCAAATTGCATTTAAACTGGATGCAATAAACGATTGGGGTTCGGTGCTGGCACTTTCGTATGTTGCAGCGCAACGCACACTTTACCGCTACAACGACATGGCCGATGCAAAGGCACTACTGGAGTCCATTGCCAGAAGTTTCGGATATATTTACGGTCGCGAACGCAAAATCAGGGTGAACACCATATCTCAGTCACCTACCAAAACTACTGCCGGTAGCGGAGTTAAAGGTATCGATGGATTGATGGATTTCACCGAAAGGATGTCCCCGCTTGGCAATGCCACTGCCGATGAATGCGCCGACTACTGCATTACCATGTTTTCAGATCTCACCAAAAAAGTAACCATGCAAAACCTTTTCCACGATGGCGGATTTTCGAGTATGGGCATGAGCTACAGGGCTATGCAAATGTACAACCGTAGCCTCGATTGCAAAGATTGTCCGGATAATTCAGAAGAGGATGAAAATGGCCTCGATTACTAACAGGACTTAAGGATAAAATTAAAAGCAATCCCAATGGGTTGCTTTTTTTATTTTTCTTTCACGAATAGTGTGTAAAAAATCGGTAGCAATCCAAAGGTCGGGAGGATGAAAATGGTGAGGAACCAGCCCACTTTTTGATTTCTGCCGGCTTTCCAAAGGCCCATAGCTTTCCATGCCAATTCCCATAAAATGAAAAACATGATCAGCCAGAGGTTGTTCAGGTCGCCGGCTGCAATAATCGGAGGGTAAGGGATGAAGTAAACATCTGTAATTTCCTGCTTATTGTTAAAAACAAACTTTACAGTGTATTCCGATTTTTCGAATTGACATGTGAGGTAAACAATTTCATAATCCCTGAAATAGTCATACTTTGTACTTACAAGGTTTTGGTATGCCCCAAGACGTTCAACCTGGTGGCTCCATGATTTGATGAGTTTATCGGCAAATTCATCATTGGCATACAGTGGAGCCATATATTTTTTATTGGCCTCAAAGTTTCCTGTCGAAATATTGTCAAGAAATTCCAGGGAAGTATTCACTGCATAACCCGTTTCACGTGGGAATAGTGATTGATTGAGGAATAAAATCAGGCATGCGAAAAATGTAAATCTGAGCATCATTAACTTTCGATTTCTGTCATTAATTTTTGCATAGAACACCAAAGTCGTTCAGATGTTTTTTGCCAGCTGAACATTTTTCTGCGTTCCCGGCCTTTTTCAATCAATGAAGATCGCAAAGCCCGGTCGGTAGCCATTTTTTGGTAACCCTCCTTTATTGAATCGATGGAGAATGGATCAACCAGCAAAGCAGCATCGCCGGCAACCTCGGGCATGGAAGTAACGTTTGAAGTCATTACCGGTACATCGCAACTAAATGATTCGATAATGGGAATGCCAAATCCTTCGAAATAGCTCACATAGGATGTGGCAAGTGCTGAGCCAATTACCCTGTGAAGGTTTTTTGCGTTGAGACGTCCGGCAAATACCACGTCATCTTTAAATTTCATGTTGGTATATGCTGCCTCAATCTCTTCAGTCCACCATTTTTTCTCACCAACAATTAGGAGTTTGATGCCCTGATTATCCAATTGTTTAAACTGATCAAAAGCCGGGAGCATGCGTGCAATGTTTTTCCTTGGATGCAGGGAGCCTACAAATAAAAAATAAGGTGCTCCGCTTGTGAATTTCTTCCTGGTTTCCGCCTTAGTCGTTTCATCCAACGGTTTAAAATCTTCGTTGGCACCATTATAAACCACATCAATTTTTTCTTTGTTCACCCCGTAGAGTTTCACAATATCGCTTTTTGAATATTCTGAAACTGTGGCAATCCTCCGGGCTTTATGTGCATATTCCGGAAAATAATGCCTGTAAAATTTTCGCTCAATCCAGGGCAGGTCTTTGGGGTAATGTTCGAAATTCAGATCATGAAAAACATTCATTGATGGAACATTTGTTTTTAACGAAAGATAACCATCGGTGGATAAAAACATGTCTGCCCTAATTTTCCTGAGTGTCCGTGGAATGGTTTGTTCAAACCACAGGTAATACAAAATAGGGTGTCGGGCCTGTGGATGCACTACAGTGGGATGTACATTATCAGCAAAAACAAATTCATCACTATATTTCCGATCGAAAAGAAAATAGAATTGATGCTCAGGGTGTTGGGTGGTGATTCGTTTCAGGTTTTCATAGGTGAACCAGCCTATTCCTTCTAGTCTGCCTTTGAGTAAAAGCCTTGTATTTACTGCTATCTTCACAGGTTTACGATTTTGCGGCAAAGTTAGCCCATTTTTATCAACGTGTTGAGTTGTGGAATTTTTTTTCGTATCCTTTGCCAGGAGCTTTGAATAGTCAAGCGCATAACGATCGTACACTTTAGAATAATCCAAATTTGGACAAGCCAAAACCATAAAGGAAGTTACTATAAATTGAAGTTAACCGGTTTTGGTTCGTCCAAGTTGTTGGGCTTAAACATGCGGTTAATCCTTCTTTTTGAATTCCAGTTCGGTGAAATCAAAATCAGGATTTGGCACATCAATTATCATTTCATCAACTTCAGCGTCAGCATTCAGGATAAAGGTGCAGGTTCCTGGTGGCAGTGAAGGGAATTCACCAAAAGTGATTTCAAAAGTATCAAAATGCCAGTGCGACAATTCTCCCCGAAACATGGGTGATGGAATGAATTGTACCACGAGTTCACCATTTACCAGATCAACTTTTGCTTCTCCATACAATTCACCTCCATAAGTGCCGGTATAGGCTTCCAGATCAAGTGAGGGGGAGGTGTTGGGTTTTCTGTTTTCAAGCCTTTTTGCTTCAGCATCCTTATCCCGGGATTCCCGCTTTTCAGTCAGATCGAGCAGAAATGCTGTCCAGTCTTTTTCTTCACCGCCGAGAAATACGTCCAGGGTTTTGTAAACCAGCGGATAATATAATCCTGAATTTTTGTTGGTGAGAATCACAAATCCCAGTTTTTCGTCAGGAACCATACAGGTGTACGAAATCATGCCGTCGTATCCACCACTGTGGCCAACAACTTTGTGCCCAAGGTAATTGGATAGCGACCATCCCAATCCGTAAGATCTGAAAAACATGGAAGGCCAGTGTTGTTCAGCAAAAGATGAAACACCAAGCACAGTTTCCTGGCTCCACATTTCCCTGCTGCGTTTTGTCGTAAAAATTGTGTCCTCTTCATAAATTCCATGATTTAGATTCAGGATGAGCCATTTCGAAACATCCTCAACAGTAGAAATGATTGCTCCAGCGGGGGCAACATTGTCCCAGTTTAAAAAATCAATGGTGATCATTTCATCTTTGAGAGTAGTATGGGGTGTGGCCACATTTTCGAATTCCTGAAGATCGTTTGTGGAGGTCACAGATCGTTTCATGTCCAGTGGCTCAAAGAATTTTTCTTTGATGAAATCGTCCCAGCTTTTCCCGGTTACGACAGGAATAATTTCCCCGGCAGCTATGTACATAATATTGGAATAGCCAAAGTGTTGTCGGAATCCATAAACGGGATCAAGATAGCGGGCACGCCGTATAATATCTTCACGGTTGTAGTTGCTGCCGTACCAAATCAGGTCGCCACTGAAAGTGGCCAGGCCGCTTCGATGCGTGAGCAGATCGCGGATGGTCATGTTTTCGGTAACATAAGGGTCGTAGAGTTTAAAATAGGGTAGATAGTCCACCACTTTGTCATCCCATGAAATTTCGCCTTCATCCACCAGAATGGCCAGGGCTGCGGCAGTAAAAGCTTTTGTGTTGGAGGCTATCGGGAACATGGTTTTGCTGTCAACCGGTTCACTGGTTTTGATGTTTTTTACCCCGAAACCTTCGGCCAGAATGATTTCACCATCTTTTACGATGGCAACAGCCAGGCCTGGAACACCATAGGCTTCCCTGGATTCTTCATAGTAGGATTTGAGGGCTTTGAGTTCTTTTTTGTAGTCTTGTTTTTGAGCCTTAAGTGCATTAAAGTTGCAGGTTATCAGGCAAAAAATTGTGATAAAGTAAAATGCATTTTTCATGTCCCTGGGTGTTATTGTTATTAATGTTTCTGATGTAAATTTCGATGATTTAAAAATTAACCTAAATTATTCATAAAAATCGCGTTCCATTACCACGTCCTTCAGGGCGTGGAATTAAGAAACTGAAGCATAATGACTTAAAATCCTGAAAAATTTAATTTCATAAATCTAAAAATTTTTCAGGATTTTTTATT
>CAYNDN010000434.1:0-4789 GCA_964395075.1 uncultured Lentimicrobiaceae bacterium
TTCCCGGAGAAGAGATTTATATCGGCAGTTTTAGCTATTACGATAAAATCAGGGAAGACTGGGCTGGCGTGGGCTATGGCAAAGAAATCAGGAAAAATTTCGGGATCGGGATATCTGTATTTGGTACTTTCAGGTCGCAGAATTATTACTATGACAAATCAGCAGATGTTTATGAACCCGGCCAGGAAGGAACATTACCATTGATTTTCAGCAACACCCGTTTCACCGATGAATTCAAATCAACGGCGATCGGCCTGCTGTTTATCATCGGCGCAACATACAAGCTTGAATCTGTCAGGCTTGGGCTGACCGTTACAACACCCCGAATAAATTTAGGCTTTGTTTCCAACAGCAATCTTAAAAGAGAGATAGTACAAAACATCCCCAAGTATGCCGGTGATCCAATAAAAATTTCGGTTTGGCAACTGAAAATACCCACAAGGTATAAATCACCACTTTCGATAGACCTGGGCGCAGAAACGGATCTTAATGAGCAGTATAAGCTACATGCCAAGCTCAGCTTTTTTTCTCGCATCAAAAAATACAGTATACTTGAAAAACTTAAACCACAAGGCGATTTTGAACTTATCACACCCGAAGAACTTGAAGGCTACGGCAATATGTATCTCGCCAATAAACCTGTTTTAAATGCTGCCATCGCCCTGCAAAGGTATATGAATGAAAAATTTGAAGGAATTATTGGCTTCCGCACTGATTTTAATTACCTCGACAAATCAGCACTTGACCCAGATGAAGATTTCATTCCCGGAAAACTCCACAACAACCTTTACCATATTTCAGGTGGCATAATCCGGAAAAATGAAAAATATGATTTGAGTATCGGGACGAGCATCACCTTTGGCAACAGGAAAAATGCCAGGCAATTAATTAATCTCAGTGATCCGACCATTGAAAACAATTTGTTTGGTGAGCAGGAATACAATGCAAACCCTAAATACACCCAAATTGGATTATTCCTGGGGTTTACCTATTTCTTCCCAAGGATTTAAACCCGTTTTTTTTCTCCTGCCTGATGTGGCTTTGCACCACCCCCTCATAGCGATCTATTTTCCAGTTCCCATTAAAATCCTCGGTGAGTGCCGACATGGTTTCAACCCAATCTGCTGAAATCAGGTAGTGTATATCGTTAATCATTTTGTTGGCCGGTGTATGAATATGCCCGCAGATTATGCCGATAGTCTTAACATTTTCACCAGGTCTTCCGGCTTAAACGGCTTGCTGATATAATCGTCCATTCCCTCGCTTATTAACCTTTCCCTTTCGCCTTTCATAGCACTGGCAGTCATGGCAATAATCTGGATAGGTTTTTCAACTGATTTTTCCTTTTCCAGCATCCTGATCGTATGGGTAGCTTCAACTCCATCCATCACGGGCATTTGGATATCCATAAGGATCAGGTCGTATTTATTTTGCCTGTATTTGTCAACTGCAATTTTACCATTGTCGGCAACATCCACCTGATGTCCAAGTTTTTTCAGGTTGAATACCGCAACTTTTTGATTGATTAAATTGTCCTCAGCCAAAAGAATAGTCAGGGGTTTGTCGCCTCTAGTTTCGGCATCAATTGTATTCTTGATTTCGTGTTCGGAGCCTTTGCTGATTTCAAATTCGGCAGTAAACCAAAATTTGGAGCCCTTTTTGAGTTCGCTTTCCACGCCAATTTCGCCATTCATCATTTTCGACAAGTTTTTGGAAATAGCCAGGCCAAGGCCGGTGCCACCATACTTTCGCGAAATTGAACTTTCAGTTTGTGAGAAAGCCTTAAATAATTTTTTCTTTCCCTCTTCGGATATTCCAATTCCCGTATCGATTACTCTGAACATGAGTTTTACCATGTTTTTTTTCTTGGAAATTATGGAATCAGTATCCATCACATCAACCTTGAGGGTAACACTTCCTGATGGGGTGAATTTAATGGCATTGTTGAGCAGGTTAATGATGATTTGTTTGAGCCTCAGGGGATCGCCTTTCAGGAACCTGGGAACGTGGTCGCTGATCTCTGTTCGCATAGTCAGCCGCTTTTCTTTGGCTTTCAACTGGAGCAATTTTACCACACTCTCCAGTTCCTTTATCAAATCGAAATTGATGATTTCCAGATCCACCTGGCCGGATTCAATTTTTGAGAAATCGAGAATGTCGTTGATGATAGCGAGTAGGTTGTTACCGGAAATATTAATAATGTCGAGGTATTCGGTTTGTTCTTTTGACAGTCCGGTATCTTTTAAAATATTTGTCATCCCAATGATACCGTTCAATGGCGTTCGGATTTCGTGGGACATGCTTGCCAAAAACAGGGATTTGGTATGTGTGGCATTTTCAGCTTTATCCTTGGCAATTTTAAGTTCGGCATTTATTCTTTCAAGCTGGCGTTTTTGGGTGTAGAGATCAAGGAATACCTTAACTTTCCCCCTTAATATATCCTGATTGATTGGTTTTGAAATTAAATCCACGGCTCCTGACTCGATTCCCTTTACCACATAAAAATCATCCTTATAAATAGCTGATACAAAAATTACGGGAAGATATTTTGTTTTGGCTTCCTGCCGCAGGAATTCAACTGTTTCATAGCCATCCATTTCGGGCATTTGTATGTCGATGATGGCAAGTGCAAAATCGTGGAGAAAGGTATTAACGAGGGCATCGTTACCAGAGGTGGCCCTGACGAATTCAACATTGAAATCAGCCAGTATTCGCTCGAGCGCTATCAGGTTTTCCTTGATATCGTCAACAATGAGAATTTTGGGTTTATCATTCATTGACATTGTTTAACCTCCAAATTTTTGTGTGCATCAATTAATGAAAATAAATTAAAGCTTGACGGACTTGAAATGATTGATCAATTCCTGTTTGAGTTCAGAATTTTTAAACGGCTTACAAATATAACCGTCCAGGCCCTGTGCTATCAACTTTTCGCGATCTCCTTTTAGCGCATTGGCCGTCATGGCTATCACCGGAACACCTTTTTTAATTGCCTGTTCCTGCTGGATTTCTTTGATAAGCCTGGTTGCTTCAATGCCGTCCATTACCGGCATCATGATGTCCATAAGCACCACATCGTACAGGTTATCTCTAAACATCTTCACAGCATCCTTCCCATTTTCTGCCACATCCACTTTATGACCCATCTTATTCAGGTTGATTGTTGCAACACGCTGATTGATGGCATTATCTTCGGCCAGCAAAACCTTTAGTTTACGAAGCTTTTCCTCTTCAATTTGCTTTGCCCCATCATGTTGTTCATCATCAAGTTTTTTATTTCCGATTTCAAAAACAACGGTAAACCAAAATGTTGATCCCTCTCCAACCTTACTTATCACACCTATGTCGCCTCCCATCATCTTTGCCAGGTTTTTTGAAATGGATAATCCCAGACCAGACCCCCCATGTTTTCGTGAAATGGAAGCATCGGCCTGCGAAAACTCTTTGAACAACTTCTTTTTGGCCTTTTCTGAAATACCAGCCCCGGTGTCGATCACTTTAAACATCACTTTGGCAGAAGTGTTATTCTTTGACATTAAAGATACCTGGAGTGCTACAGAACCATTTTCGGTAAACTTTATCGCATTGTTTACCAGGTTGATGATAATTTGTTTCAGTCTCAACGAATCTCCAATTACAAACTCAGGTACCTTATCTGACATATTAAAAAACAGCTTAAGGCCTTTGTCTGATGCCTTGAGGTTCATCAATTTATAAATCTCATCGAGCCGTTTCTTCAGATTAAAGTTAAGTTCTTCCAATTCAATTTGCCCGGACTCAATTTTTGAGAAATCCAGAATATCGTTGATTATGCTGAGCAGGCTATTTCCAGAGGCCGATATTAAATCTACATATTCTTTTTGCTTTTCCTCCAGCTTTGTTTCGCTGAGAATCTGGGTCATACCGAGAATTCCATTCAGCGGTGTCCGAATTTCGTGGCTCATGTTTGCCAGGAAGGTTGATTTATGTTTATCGGCAGCAATAGCCTTGGCTTTTGCTTCTTCAGCAATCAGGTAGGCTTTTTTGCGCTCTCCCACCTCTTCCTCCAGTTTTTTATTGATTTTTTTCAATTCCTGGGTCCGTTTCTTAACGAGCAATTCGAGCTGGGTTTGGTGAATGTACAAATCCAGGAAAACTTTTACCTTGCCGCGCAAAATTACCGGAACAATAGGTTTTGGAATAAAGTCAACCGCTCCGGTTTCGATCCCCTTAACAATATGAAAATCTTCGGTGTAGATGGCCGAAACAAAAATTACAGGAAGTAGCTTTGTTTTCTCTTCCTGGCGCATCAGTTCCACTGTTTCATACCCATCCATTTCAGGCATCTGGATATCGACAATGGCAAGGGCAAAATCATACATGAGGGTCATGACCAAAGCCTCATTTCCGGAATTAGCCCTGATAAAATCAACATCGAAATTGTTTAACACTTTTTCGAGTGCTATCAGGTTCTCCGGCTTGTCATCCACTATCAGGATTTTAGGTTTCACGATGTTTGGGTTTGTAATTTGGATAAAATGTTGTTCGAAATTCGTTAATCGTTATTTGTTATTCGTTATTCGTTATTCGTTAATCGTTAATCGTTAATCGTTATTTGTTAATCGTTAATCGTTATTTGTTATTCGTTAATCGTTATTCGTTAATCGTTAATCGTTAATCGTTATTTGTTAATCGTTATTTGTTATTCGTTAATCGTTAATCGTTAATCGTTAATCGTTAATCGTTATTTGTTAATCGTTATTCGTTAATCGTTATTCGTTAATCGTTAATCGTTATTCGTTAATCGTTA
>CAYNDN010000435.1:0-4788 GCA_964395075.1 uncultured Lentimicrobiaceae bacterium
GGTGAGGTCCCGGTCGGCAACCTGCCGTTGGGTCGGAACGATCCGCTTCAACTGGGCGACCAGTTACTTCTGGCTGCTGTATTTGGTGGGGTTTTGATAGGATTAGGGCTTGGTTTGATTTTTCGCTCCAGGGCAACATCCGGAGGCTCCGACATTGTGGCAATGATCATCAACAAATACACAGGATTACCGCTGGGGCAACTTATGATCATTGTGGATTCTGCCATCGTTATGGTTGGGTTGTTTGCTTTCGGCGACTGGAAAATCCCGTTGTATTCCTGGATCGTGATATTTATTACAGGAAAAGTGATCGACATTACCCTGCGGGGTGTGGCCTACGAAAAAACCATGTTCATCATCTCAGATAAATATGACGAGGTCCGCGAAAAGGTAATCAGAGACATCAACCGCGGTGGAACTGTTTTTGCCGGCGAAGGGCTATACAGCGGAACGAAAAAGAAGATGATCTATACCAACGTCTCCCGGCGCGAATACCAGATTTTGAAAGACTACATTCGTAAAATCGACCCGGACGCTTTTGTAACAGTACTTGATGCCAACGAAATTTTCGGAAATGGTTTTAAGTCGCTTCAGGCCGAGAGTTAGTTTGGTTATCAGAACGGCCTGTGACAGTATTGATGCTATACTAGGGTTTTTTATGTTCCCAGTACTGCATTTATTAAGATTTCTATCAACTATCTAACTGTTTCAAAATACATTTTGCAAATAGTTAAAAACGATAAAAAATTGCCAGGTTCATCCCAAAAGAATACGGATATTGTTTAATGGGTGCTTCTGTGATGGATGTGATCGAACGCCTGAAAACGGGTTCAAACCGTGAAGTGATTTTTTTTGAAACAGTAAATTCCAGGCCAATACCTGCCATAAGCTGGAGATTAACAAATGTGAGGTTGCTTGTGTGATGAGTTTCCTCATTATTTTCTCCATTGAGATATTCTACACGTATTTCAGAGAATTCGTTTAAGAGTACGTTTGCCGAAACGCCTGCAAATACATTAACCATGAGTAGTCCGCGGGTAATGAAATGGTTTAGTTTAACAGGAATGTCAAGATATTGATAGTGATAATTAAAGTATGCCTTTCCAATTGGCTCATTGCTTTGATCGTAATTAACAACATCTATTCCTTTTGTTTTTTCGCCTCTGTCGGAGAAAAGGATTCCGGATTCAAGTGAAGTTGTTTGGTTCAAATCATAAATTAGAGAAATACCAGTACTATAACCAAACTTTGGTAATTCAGTTTCATTACGCAGTTCCACACCTGTTTGAGTTTGGCCATTTGTTGCCTTCAGTATTCGGTAACAATAGTTGGGTGAAAACCCTATACCAATGCGTAATTTTGAAGTGACCGGTTTGGTTGATTCCTGTCCAAAAATCGAAAATGTAAAAAGAAGCAATACTGCGGTGATAATGGGTTGTTTCATTTATTCTTAATGAATGAATAGTTTAGTTTAAAACCACTTTTTTTGCTTTTAAAAAAATCTGCAAAATGTTTGGTTGTCTTTGTAAAAAAGACATAAAGCTAACGAAATCAAATTTTTTAAAGGTAAATATAAAATTTTTTGGAACTACTGAAAATTTTATGGAAGATTAAACAGAAAAACACAAATTAAGCCGGCAGTCCACAGTCGTCAGTCCGCTATTGTTATGCCTTTTTGAAGACCTTTAAATAAAGACTCCGCAGATTTCTATAGCAACTCATTTTGCCACTATTACTGCCTACTGGGTACTGCTGACTGCCACTTTTTGAAAACATACACTAGTCAGCAAAGAAAATTTTACCCACAAAAATGGTAGTAGGACCATTTTTTTTAAGGTTTAAGGCAGATGAATCGGGCCATCGGGGCCAAGTGGAATGCCTGTAAGCATCCAGACAACCAATAAAGCCGACCAAGTAATAAACAGTAAAACCGAATAGGGGATCATCGCAGATATGATGGTTCCGATACCGTATTTCTCATCATATTTTTGAGCAAATGTTACTATCAGCGCAAAGTAGCTCATCATTGGTGTTACCAAATTGGTTACGGAATCGCCAATTCTGAAAGCAGCCTGTGTTAATCCGGGGTGATATGCAGGGTCTATCAGCATAAGCATAGGGATAAAAACAGGAGCCATAATAGCCCATTTTGCTGAGGCTGATCCCATAAACAAATTGATTATGGCCGACAAAAATATGAATCCGACAATGAGCAGGGGGCCGGTTAGCCCAATTTGCTGAAGTCCGTCAGCTCCTTTAATGGCAAAGATAATTCCCAGATTTGAGTAGTTAAAGAAATAAACAAACTGTGCGGCAAAAAACACCAATACGATGTAACCGGCCATGCCACTCATCGACTTGGTTATATGCTTTACCAAATCTTTATCATTTTTAATTGTTCTCACAGCAATGCCATAAACTAAACCCGGGATAAAGAAAAATATCATGATCCCGATAATAATCCCATCAAAAAATGGCGAGTTAAGCACCTCTCCGGTTTCGGGATTTCTGAATAAGCCGTTTTCAGGAATCACAGATATTGCAAGCAGAGCAACTGTAATCAGAAAGCTTAGGCCTGCCCATTTCAGGCCTTTTTTCTCAATATCAGTTAGCTGTTCGATAGGTATTTTTGGTGCAGGGCCATCATATTTTCCTAAGCGTGGTTCAACAATTTTTTCTGTAACCCATGTGCCAACTATTACCACAAGAAAACTGGAAACAAACATAAAGTAGTAATTAACAGCAGGATTAACACTTATTCCTGGCTGGATCATTTCAGCGGCAGATTCAGATATTCCGGCCAGGATGGGATCGATTGACCCAACGAAAAAATTGGACCCAAAGCCGCCGCTAACACCCACAAATGCAGCAGCCAGCCCGGCCATCGGATGCCGGCCCAAAGCATGGAAAATCATTGCTCCGAGTGGAATTAAAACCACATAGCCTGCTTCGCTCGCCAAATGAGAGATGATACCCGCAAGAACTATTGCAGCAGTTATATACTTTTTTGGGGATTTTAAAACCAGCGCCCTGATCATAATCGTGAATAACCCTGACCCTTCGGCAACCCCGATGCCGATCATAACTACCAATACATATCCTAGAGGAGGAAAAAACAGGAAGTTATCCAAAATATTTGTGTACATCCACCTGAGCCCATCGGCTCCAAGCAAATTCCGGGCTTCTATCACTGTGCCATCCACAGGGTGCTGGGCACTTACATTTAGCAAATAGCCGGCAACGGATAATAGTATTACCAGCGCGGCCAGGCCGGCAAAAATGGTTGCCGGGTGCGGCAGCCGGTTCCCAACAACTTCGATAAAATCCAAAGCTCTGGCAAAGGCTCTGGTAAAGAAACTTTTTTTCTTTTTCGTCTTCCTGATGTCTTCTCCCATATAATTACAACTTTTAAAAGTTTTGTGGCAAACGCCTCAAATCGGCTAAATATTATTTTGATTTACAGTACCATAAATTGCTTAAAGACATTAAAACCGAAGAGACAAGCAACTCAACCCACCATCCAGTTTCCTGAATTCCGACATTTCAAGTATCGAAATCATCTGCCTGGCCCCTTCACGGTTTGTGCGCTCAGAGAGGCCGATAAAAAAATGATTCCCGGCCATCATGATATCACCGGCCTCAACTGTCCCCGAACCTTTAACCAACTCCAGGTTTTCATAGTATGGTTCAAGAGTTGGTTTAATCAGCAGTTCCTCACCTTGTCTGGTTTCAGCTCCGGGGTAGGTGATAATAGCACATTGGGGTGTTAAAAGTGCCACATCTTCCATGAACACCGAATCCGGAAACTGTTCTTCGGCATCGAGGACGATAATTTCTAAACCACAACTTTTTAAAGCACGGATGTATGCATTATGCTGCCGGCACAGCAGTTGAAAATCTACTTTTCCCAATGCTGCCGTCGTGATCCCATCAACCACCGATCGGCCCGGCTTTCTAACAATTGCTTTTGTGAACATGATTTCTGTCAAACGCTTTATTCTGTATTTGGTATGTAAAAAAAACACCCCAATGGAATTTCATTATTGGGGTGCTAGAAAATAACTATTGTTTATTCTACTTGAACGCCTTCTCCAACAGCCCGTCACCTTTCAGTGTCAGCCTGTCGAAATATGCGGGAATGGGTTTTCAATCGGCTTATCCAATCATTTTTTTGATCTCCATAAGTAAATTTTCTGTTGGTTCAATAAGAGGCATTACCTGATTCTCTGTGAAATCGAACAAATCTCCATAATCGCCCTTGTGCCTCCAGTCAAACAATTTAGAGTATAACTTCCCATACTCCTTGTTGATTCTGCCTTCTTTTATAAATTTCAAGTTAAATTGGCTTCTTGTGCCGACATGTGTTAATCCATCACTTTCTTCGGTTAGAAGAATTGCTATTACTGCATAAAAACCAGCATAGTACAATCTATTAATACATGCGTTCCATCTTTGATTTTGTGCCAATAGTTTTGCATCAGCTAAACTCTCAAATGATTTTTCAAGGCGATAATGGATATACTCATTTTTTTCTGTTTCTTTCATAAACGAACCCCTTCTCTACTTACGTTATCAAATAATGGGGAGTACTTCAGTTTATTCTGCCAATATTCTCTTGTGTAAACTATGGTTGAAATTATTTGACCTAATTCCAGTTCCAGATTATATAAATTGCTTCGAAATTTGTCTTCTGCTTCAAGAGTATCCCGATTGTTGACCAAAATAAGAATATCCCAATCCGATGTTAGTTTATGTGTACCTCTTGCCCTCGAGCCGAATAAAATGATT
>CAYNDN010000436.1:0-4786 GCA_964395075.1 uncultured Lentimicrobiaceae bacterium
AAAAGAATCCTTGCCAAATAATGCGGAAATCTATAATGAAATTGGAGTTAAAATCGGTGTATTTTTGGACTATCCAATTTTCGGGAAATTTTTATTTTCACCCAAAACTGAATTATCCTTTAACAAATGCGGTGTTGAAACCACAAATAATGATAATTCAATTTCGCAATATGAGGTATTTCCAATTACGTTAGATATCATGCCCCATTTTGTTTATAAGATTGGTGAAAATAAAGCAATTCCATATTTACTTATGGGACCAAATTTCAGGCTACCACTTAAAAATAAATCGAATTCCAGCACGGATTTCAAAAACAATCCGGATTTAGCCATTGATTTTGGAATTGGTATAGAAAACAACCTGAAACATTTCATTTTTGCACCTGAGATCAGGTATTCTTTGGGACTGTTAAATGTAAATGAGAATCCGGTTTTACAAACATTGAAATATCATAATATATCACTTGTGTTGAATTTTAAATAAGGAAAATGTGTGGGTGATAGTTGGGGCTTTATTATGCACGTTATGCCCGGAATAAAGCTCCGGTCATTCTATGAGTTCTCATGCCAGCACAATATCTCAAACTCTAAATACCCACCCCCTTCACTTCTTAATCACAAACCCTTCCTGCCCGGTAACACGCTCATCGGGTGAGATGGCATAAATCCATGACATGACATTGTTAAAGGTGGGATATTTTGTAAAGGGGAGTTTGAAAGGAAGGCACCTCGAAATCTGCCACCGATCAAACAATTTACCATGAAAATCATGAACAAAATTTCTACCGGCCGACAGAATTTCATATCTTTGGAGCATGGCAAAAAAAGTATCAAACAGGAGTCCTTTTGGTGAAGTTTTTGGCTTTCCTATTGAGAATGAAAGCTCAAAAGCACAACGATACCGAAAGCAAAAACTGTGTCCCTACAACAATAAAGTTCCAAACTGCACGAAGGACAAGGCAAACAATCCACTTGGAGTTTGCAGTGTTTTGCACAATGGAACTTCGGTAATAACATGTCCAATAAGATTTAGAGAAGATTGGGTAATTATTGAAAATGCCGCTGAGTTTGCATTTGGAAACGATGCAACATGGACTTCCCTATCAGAAATCAAACTTGTGGATAAAAACGGACAATCAGCGGGAAATATAGACTTTGTACTTATTCGTTACGATGATAAAGGTCAGTTGATAGATTTCGCATCGCTCGAAGTGCAGGGCGTTTATATTTCAGGGAACCTCAGAAATCCGTTTGAAGCGTATATCCATAAACCGTCTAAAAGTTTAGAATGGCCGGCAGGATACAACTATCCTAAACCAGACTACCTTTCCTCATCCCGTAAGCGACTCATTCCACAAATGCTTTACAAAGGTGGAATCTTTCATTCATGGAACAAGAAACAAACCATTGCTATACAAAAATCATTTTTCGAAACCCTTCCGTTACTTCCAACAACCACTAAATCAAAAGCTGATGTTGCCTGGTTTCTGTATGACCTCGTGTTTGATATTGAGCAAAAACAAAACAATCTCGTATTAAATGAAACTGTTTACACTGAATTTGAGCCTGCGCTTTTAAAAGTTACCACTCCTGTGCCAGGCGATGTTGCTGATTTCATCAATATATTACAAAACCGGCTTGACGAACATTTGGACAAAAACCCGCCAGATGCTCCGTCATTGAAAGACATTATAATTAGTTAAGCATGGACGGACAATTATCAATATTCGAAACCTCTCAAAGTCAATCAACCCCCACGGTTGTAAATGTGGCTTCAGTTCCTCAGAGAAGTCCATTCAGATATCCGGGGGGAAAGACCTGGTTAATTCCCGTTGTAAGAAGATGGCTAAAACAATCAATCCCGAAAGCATTCGGGACCAAAACATTAATTGAGCCTTTTGCAGGCGGTGGTATTGTTAGCCTTACAGCAGCATTTGAGGGTTTAGCTAACAGGATTATTATGGTTGAACTGGATCATGAAGTAGCTGCTGTCTGGGAAGTAATTGTTAATGGTGATCATAATTGGCTGGCGGATAAAATATATTCATTTGAGCTTACACCTGAAAATGCAAATATGATCCTTCAAAAGGAGGATAAAACAATTCAGGAACAGGCTTTTAGCACCATACTTAAAAACAGAATCTTTCATGGCGGCATTATTACGAAAGGTTCAGGGCTAATTAAAAATGGTGAAAACGGTAAGGGAATAAAGTCTCGTTGGTATCCAAAAACTTTGCGTGACAGAATTATGGCAATTGGTCATGTTAAGGCAAAAATGAAATTCATCACAGGCGATGCATTTGCTGAATTAGATAAAATTAAGAAAGACACCAATACATATTCATTTATTGATCCGCCCTACACAGTTGCAGGAAAGAGACTTTATACACATTTTGAAATTGACCATGATGCTTTATTTAATTTAACTGCTCAACTTCAGGGGAAGTTCATGCTTACCTACGATGATACGGCAGAGATAAGGGATTTAGCTGAAAAACATCAACTTGACTACAGGACAATTCCTATGAAGACGACCCATCATATCCAAAAGAATGAGATCATCATATCGGACAATTTTGAATGGTGGAGATAAAATAACTAACCACATTAAACAAACACTGTTTAGGAACAGCACCCAACCAAAGGCTCCGGTTAAATTATATCAATTTAAAAAGAGTAGCTCATCCCTGGAAAGTATCTCAAACCCTAACCCCACTCACCGCTTAATCACAAACCCCTCCTGCCCGGTAACACGCTCATCGGGGGAGATGGCATAAATCCACGACATCACATTGTTAAAGGTTGGCTCCTGGATAAATGGAATGTTTTGTTTGGTGAACACAAACATGAGAATCGTAAATTCCTGTGATTTGCCGGGAGCATCCACTTCAAGGTAGTAGCCATCGCTGTATGCCGGGTGAACCGGAAACTGAACAGTTTGGTTGGTTGCGAAAAGCTGGTCGGTTTTGTCGTTGTATTGCGGGTTTTCCAGGTCTTTGTAGGGGTAGAGCAAGGATGTTTCATCTTCGGTGATGTTGAAAATTTTAAGATAGCCATCCTGGGTAGGCGTAATTTTAAACTGGAGTAAATCCTCATTTTGATACACCTCATCAATGCCTTCAATTTTAAAAAGAAAAGTAGGGTCGGCTGATTTTTTATGGCGATACACCGTGGCCTTGATTTCCACTTCCACCACCATGTTGCCGAATTCGTTAAAATCTTTGGATTCACTCAGGATTTCATCCACCACAATTTCGCCGCCGGTTTCAATCATCGAAATGGCCTGGAAAATTTCACCAAACTTTTCGTTGTCTTCAAATTTGTAGGAGAAGTCGGTGAAGGAAATGGATTCGGAAACCCCGGCTTTGTTGAGCGCATTGCGTTTGGCATCCTCGATGGCTTTGGCGCGGGTCTGCTCCGGGGTGAGGTCGTGGGAGATGGCTGTGCCGGTTGCCCGCACGGTTTTTTTGCGTTGGGCTTCAGCAGACAAACTTCCCAGCATGAGGATGATAATCAGAAATATTGTGGTTCTGTTCATAGTTTAACAATTATTGAGGTGTCCAATTAGCTACATTTTGACTTTGGTAATGTTTTACAAAATTTCACCACGGATTACACAGAATTGTCATGATCTGTGTAATCTGTGGTCCTTACGTATTCCAAATTCACAGTTTTGGAAACCCCGTTATTAAATAGCAGTGAGATTTTATAATCGTCCAGGTACTTTGCTTTTATTATTTCCAAAAACATTTATATGTTTATTTTAATGGTTCAATTTTATTTAACCAGTCACCTTCTTCCTGCAAGAAGACTCACAAATTCTATTTTCAACATGAACCGTTTTCTTGTAATCATTCCTGGCTCCTAATTCACAGTCCAGCTTTCCCAGGTGTCTTTCACCGATATACTCACCTGCACCGAAGGGTCTTGTTCTTTGTTGTTCACCCGCAGCGATTCGATGGATACCTGCTTTTTAATGTAGTCGGCCAGTTGTCCGTAGCGCAAATTGCCATGGGTTTCCTGCAATTTTTTCAAAAGGAAAAAGGTAAAAATTCCGTGTTGCTCCTCTTTGTATGGCAGGGAAGATTGTTCGCCGGTGCTGGCAGAAAACACCACCATATTTCCTGCTACCATCTCTTCTTTGGGTTTCACTTTCACTCCGCGTGCAGCAAGCAGTCCGGCATCGCGGCCACCACCGCTGAAGCAGGCATCCAGAAAAACGGTTATTCGCTGTGCGCCCGTTTCGCTGAACTTTTTGTAAACGTCCGCCAGCTTAATGGCTGAACTCAGGTTGGTTCCTGAAACATCCACAGGCATGATGTACGGCTCTTTGGAAACTTCGTCAGGTTGGCCATGGCCGGCATAGTAAAAAATGATTTCGGCTTCAGCACCGGATTTGGCTGCCAGTTTTGAGATCAGCTCGATTTTTTGTTCCATTTCGCCGGCGGTGGCATCGGTGAGGAAAAAAAGGTTTTTTTCTTCCACACCCATCACCTTGGTGGCATACTCCTTAAAAATTTTGGCATCGTTGCGGGCAAATTCCACATTGGATTCGTTGTTCAGCCCGCGCTGATAGCGCGAATAGTCTTCATTGCCGATAACCAGCGCATAGCGGAATGGCTTGGATGCGAACACAACGGGAATGTTTTTATCCACCCCCGAAGTTAAAGATGCCATTTCGATAGCCGTAGTCCCGGTGGGCAGGCCCCGAATCACCACCTGGCTTTTGGCTGTCAGGTTTTCCTCCAGCCCAACGTAAAGAAGGGTATCCTTTCCAAAGTTTCCC
>CAYNDN010000437.1:0-568 GCA_964395075.1 uncultured Lentimicrobiaceae bacterium
CCTGTGGTTCAACCAAATGGAAAATCAATCGGATCTTATGCTCAATTTCAGATTGGATGAAAATGGTGATCCTTTGAAAAAACATGGAAAAGTGATGCTGCAAAACGCCTATTACAACTTCGATAACGCCGAAGGGATCATTTACACTGTTGATCTTAGAAAGCAAATTGGTGAAAGGATTACAATTGTGTCTATGAACGATGGAACACCATTCAACCTGAATAAAACTTACCGTGTTGCCATCAATTCCTACCGTGGAAATGGAGGTGGGGGGCACCTTACAGCCGGTTCAAAAATCAGGCAGGAATTGCTTGCCGACAGAATCATTACCAGCACAGAAAAGGATTTTCGCTACCACTTGATGGAATGGATAAAAGAACAAGGAACCCTTACCCCTTCAGAAAATAGCAATTGGAAAGTTGTACCCGAAAAATG
This sequence comes from uncultured Lentimicrobiaceae bacterium, assembly GCA_964395075.1. Taxonomy (GTDB): domain Bacteria; phylum Bacteroidota; class Bacteroidia; order Bacteroidales; family 4484-276; genus SABY01. Next base: position 436 of record CAYNDN010000437.1, read on the forward strand.
GGTGGCAGCAGCAGCTATTAAGGAGCGGACACTGCTTTTCGGTGAATGATTTCACTGCAACCCTGCGCTTTCATTAGCTTACATAAGCGATTACATTACCTAACACGGGGTTTCACCGACTGATGTGCCTGTA
>CAYNDN010000437.1:578-3377 GCA_964395075.1 uncultured Lentimicrobiaceae bacterium
GAAGGAAAGAAAAAAGTTAACGCTGAATTTAACGGCCAGATTATTCCAACGGATCAGCCTTTGCAGGCCGGAGGCGATGGAAGTGCACCTGCACCTTTTACACTCTTTCTGGCATCAATTGGCACCTGTGCAGGTATTTATGTGAAATCATTTTGCGAACAGCGAAATATTCCTACAGATGAGATATATCTGACCCAAAAAATGAATTACAATTACAAAACCCGGCTCATCGATAATATTGTACCCAAGGGTTTTCCTGAAAAATACAAAAAGGCTGTTATTAATGCAGCAAACCTTTGTGCAGTGAAGGAGCACCTTAAAACTCCCCCACAAATTGATGTGCAAACGCAATCTGAAGCATAATATAAGCCCTGCCTTATGGCGGGGTTTTTTGTTTTGATTACCTTCGCAAAAACTTTTGTACATTGAAACAGTCAGACACATTAATATATGGAATCCATCCGGTGATCGAGAGTATCCGGTCAGGAAAAGAGTTCGACAAACTCTTTATTCAAAAAGGACAAAGAGGCGAACAGATGGCCGAACTTTACAGTTTGCTCAGAGAGTTCGAAATTCCCTATCAGCATGTTCCCATCGAAAAACTCAATCGCCTTACCCGCAAAAATCATCAGGGCATCATTGGGTTTGTTTCAGCCATTTCCTTTCAGCCGGTTGAAGAAGTTGTACAAATGATCTTTGAAAAAGGTGAGACTCCGTTGATCCTGATTTTAGACAGAATTACCGACGTGAGGAATTTTGGAGCCATTGCCCGCACAGCCGAATGTGCCGGCGTGCATGCCATCCTTTTTCCCATGCAGGGATCGGCACAGGTTAACGCCGATGCCATGAAAACATCAGCCGGAGCACTCAATAATATTCCCGTTTGCCGCAGCAAAAACCTTTCCCGGTCGATTGACTACCTGAAGGAAGCAGGTTTACAGGTGATTGCAGCCACCGAAAAAACAGAAACAATGATGTATGATGTGGATTATAAACTGCCTACTGCAATTATCATGGGATCAGAGGAAGATGGTGTTTCACCTGCTTTTTTACACAAATGCGATCACAAGGTAAAAATACCTATGCAGGGACAAACAGCATCGCTCAATGTTTCTGTTGCTTCAGCGGTGATGATCTACGAAGCCGTCAGGCAAAAAATGGAATTAGAATAGCTATCCATTACAATCCGGTAAAGTAAATAAACATAAAATCATTCCGGCAATTCAAGGTACCCAGGGTTGTTAAGTGTGATCGTATATTTATTCTTTTAATTGCAGCCTTTCTATTTGCATATTACAATTCTATATTAGAGTAAGGCCTGGTTAGTGCACACTTTTGGTGTAAAACCGATTGATTATTTACAATTTCGACCATTGCTAATGACTTATATATTTTGCATAATGGACAATTCTCAGGTATGCATTTCAACCGGCCTTTTTTTGGGATGATTCTAACCTACATTAATCACAAAAATAGAGATCAATTACCACGTCCTTTAGGACGTGGAGCTAAAGAATTGAATCATAGTTTCTTAAAAAATCCTGAAAAATTTTCAAAATGATAAAATAAAATTTTCAGGATTTTTTTATAGAAGCATTAAATATCGCAAAACCCACGCCCTATAGGACGTGGTAACATCATTTAATATTTTGTGAATTAATCAGGTTAATTTGCTTGTAAGTTACACTTTTCATTTACAACATGCCTGCCTTTATCTACATTTGCACAAAATTGAAATACGGCAAATGCAACCCATCCGAAATATATTGCTGCAATTTACCGAAAGCCTTGATCCGGGATTTCTGGCAATGAAGCGCAGCCTGAAAACATTTATTGCCATACTAATATCGATGGCGATATTCAGAGAAACACCCGGCATGGCCATGTTTGCAGCTATTGCATCGATGTTGTTCAGCCGGTCGCAGGCGGGTTTCACCATCCAGGAAAGACGCTTCTCCATGCTAATCACAGGTTTGGCAATGACGTTGCTTGCTGTTCCTGTTGCTTTGGCTTCACAAAACCAGTGGACATCACTCGCATTTGTTTCAGTTGCCGCGTTCATTATTTTCTTCCTGATCGGAAATCGTATTGTTCCCGACTTTCCTGCTGTATCCATACTTGCGCTGAGTGTGGTTGAAATGGCCTTTGCCCACGATATTGAATCCGGCTTGCGTTTTGGCGGCTTATATCTGTTGAATTTAGCCCTGGTTTATACCCTGCACTTTGTGATCTGGCCAACCCGTCCCAGAAATCGCATGAAAAAGCAAATCGGGATCATCATGAATAACCTGAACCGGTATAAAACTGCTATCAAATCTGATTACCGGAATGCAGAAACCGGAATGCTGGCCACACAGGATCTTAGCGATCAGGTTAGAAAATCCATTGGGGATTTCAGAAGGCTTTGGCAATTGTTTGGCATGGATGCAAAAAATCAAAACCTCACCGAAACAAGGTACCTTGATATATACGCAGGCCTGGAAAAAATCTATGAATTCCTCGTACTGCTCTGGCAGTTCAGGGTAAGTGTTTGGAATTCCGATATTTTTAAAGACAAGGTTTTACACAGCGAGGGAATTGACAAAATAATCGATTACCTGATCCGGCGGCATAATCCATCGCTTTTAAAGCCCAGTAAAATTAAACTGCAAAAAATGCAGGAAGAGGTCAGGCAAACCTTCAATAACTATCTCGAACTCATTAAAAATCAATACAAAACAGAGACCCATTCTGAGTGGGTTTCTGTGGTTAATGCACTTAAAGCACTTGAAACGCTCACCACCAACCTGGATGAACCCG
>CAYNDN010000437.1:3387-4754 GCA_964395075.1 uncultured Lentimicrobiaceae bacterium
CGAAGGCGAAAAAGTAATTGCAGTAAAAAAGTTTTCGATTTCGGAGAAAATCAAATCTTTCTTTTCAGAATCCTTACAATCACTTCATAACCTTAACCCAACCCATCCTGCTTTCAAACTTGGCTTCCGTTCCATGATCATCATCGGTGTAACCATGGCCTGGTCTGTTTATGCAGAACCGGACTATGGCTACTGGCTGGTGCTATTTGCCGTTTTACTCATCCGGCCTAACCTGGGGATATCCATCAAGGTCGGGAAAGAGCGGTTGATCGGGACGGTTGCAGGAAGTTTACTTGCCCTGGGGTTTGTGGCCTTGGCCCCTGTGGGGAGTTTGGTTTATATTGCCTTTTTACTGCTGAATGCATTTCTCATGCTTTGGTTTATTAATATCAACCGCATGATCCCAATGGTTACTTTCATGACAATCCTCATCATCGGCATTTTCTATTTGTTATATCCGGATGATGGCGATCTTATATGGTTAAGGATTTTATATACGGCTGCAATTGTACTTGTGGTGATAATCGCCTCTTTCCTGATCTGGCCTGAAAAAGCCAGAAACCGCTTTGCGCATTCACTTGCCGGAGCACTGGAGCTGGAAAAACAATTTTTTGCCAAAACCATAAATGCCCTGCTTACAAGCGATTCCCTTAAGGTTTCAGTTACTGAAAAGCAGAAAATCAGGAATCAAATACAAAGATTGAACGACACGATTGAGGCCACCAAAAATGAGGTATTACAGGAAAAAGTTATCGCCCATGGACTGAATATCCGATCTTATATTATGCGCTTGCTAAACACTTTACAAACCATGGATTCCATAACGCGAAATTGTATGCTGGATAAGAACCAGGAAAAGCTGAATGACGAACTGCATACATTTCAAACAATCATTAAGCAGGCTTTTGATGCTTTGATTTTAGCATTGCAAAACAGAACAGATGTTCAGAATTTTCCGGACCTCCATCAGCATTTTGAAAGATTAAGAAACGCTTTCAGGGAATTGAAATACGGGCAGGGAGAAATAAGCGATAACATTGCCCAACTTTGGAAGAACTCCGCACTGATATGGATTTTCAAGCCAATGATTCTGGAACTGGATGGCATTAAAAATGAAATCAACCTGAAAATGCAAGAGGTATAAAATGTATATAAGCTACGTTTGTGTGCATTTTGCCCGCATACCGGTTTTGATTCAACATCACTAAAAAAAATGATCAGACAAAAACAAGGGCTGGATTCAACAAATACGAACAGATAGGTGTTTTTAATAAATGAGCCTCGTCTAAAAAGCCAAATAACCACTAAATACCCCAACTTGGACAAGCCAAAACCAAAAAAGGAGTTTCATTTAAAGCATGTTGCAT
>CAYNDN010000438.1:0-4752 GCA_964395075.1 uncultured Lentimicrobiaceae bacterium
TAATGAGGAATATGAGGAACCTTGCAGGGGCAAAATCAGGTGTTAAAAAATTTGAGTGGCTGTTGGCTAATTATCGTTTTTTAACCATCGGAATGGCAAGAAAGGAGGTTTTCGAAAAACAACATATTTCCAAAGGTTAAAGTTTGACAAGCATTTTTCATAACCTTTGAAAAGAAGATTGAACCAACCATTAGAAATATTGAATTCATGTAAATTTTGTTCTATACTTTTGCGGTATTAAGTAATCGAAATTTATTTTTGCAGTGGCAATTCCAAATTTTACATAATGAGTAGTCAACAAATTAATCCCGCACCTAAGGGAAAGGTTTCAGTGATACTGGCCAGGTATTCATTTTTACTTGATGTGGCTTTATTTATGATCATCACCTGGGTGTTTCATAAATTGTGGTGGCAATTTGCCTCTGAAATTAAGTCAGTAGATTTAGTGATTAACACTGCAAACTGGCTGGCGCATCAGGTTTTTAATGCTTCTTATGCATTCATTCATTTTACTTATGACAGCGGTGTGATAAAAGAGGCAGTAAATACTTTACGTTTTAGCAATAGCGGTTACATCACAGTTAATGAAAGCTGCTCCGGCCTGAAGCAATTTTACCAAATTCTTGTGCTTTTTATCCTTTTTCCCGGGCCATGGAAACACAAGCTTTGGTTTATACCTGCTAGCATTGTTATTATGCACTTTACCAATATCTTAAGGATTATTTTATTGGGAGTAGTAACTCTCTGGCTGCCTGATTACTGGCACTTTTTGCATGATTGGGTGCTGCGGCCGTTTTTTTATGTGGTTATCTTTATGTTGTGGGTTTGGTGGGTAGAGAAATTTGGTGGTTTTAGCACCCTTTTTTTAAAAAAGAGTAGCCGGTAAGTTTTTGGTTTGATGCGTGATTCATTGTTTAGGCATAGCCCTGAAGTACTGATAATTAATTTAAATATGGGAGGAGGTATTATTTATCATCATGATTTTTTCGGAAAGATTTAATACATTTGCATCCGTTTAAAGCAGTTGTATTTGAAAACCTTGTGAAATTTAACAATCTATACCCCTCACCAAATGCATAAAATTTTACATATTTTCGTAAATTCTATGGAAGGTAAGATAGCCTCCAGTTGGTTGATCTTCTTCATTGATTTGGTCATTGTTTTCCTGAGTTTTATAGCAGCGACTGTGATCAGGTTTAATTTTGATTTGGCGGCACTCTCCTGGTATTCAATTTTTTATCAATCAATCTTCGTGGTTTTAATCAGTGCAGGCTTTTACCTGTTGTTCAGGTCGTATGCCAGTATTATTCGCCACACCAGTCTGATTGATGCCATACGTGTATTTAAAGCTATTGGATTTACCTCTGTTACCCTTGTTATTATTAGTAATGTGGAGTTTTACTGGCTCAAAAATGATGCGTTAAGAATACCCTTGTCTGTAATCCTGATTTTCTTTACCAACAGCATGTTTGCCCTCATTTTCATACGCATATTGGTAAAACTTATTTATCATGTCGGATTTCAAAAGGAAAAACCTGTAAAAACCAACATTTTAATTTATGGTGCCGGAGAATTAGGTATGATTGCCAAAAATACCTTAGATGGAAAAGGTTCCATGAAATACAAAATAGAGGGTTATATTGATAACAATCCCGGCAAAGCAGGTAAAACCATTGATGGCGTTAGAGTATATAAACCAGAAGAACTATCCGGCGAATTTGTCGAAAAGAAAAGGATATCTGAGATTATTTTTTCCATTCAAAACATCGAACCAGCCCAGCGAAAAGAAATCATTGATGATCTTATCAAATATGGTATTACAGTTAAATCTGTTCCGCCTGTTGAGCATTGGATTCACGGTCAGTTAAAGATCAATCAGATCGAAAAGGTGAAAATTGAAGAATTGCTTCAAAGAGATCCTATCAACCTTAAAAATCCTAAAGTCAGAGGATTTATTCAGGAACGGGTGGTAATGGTTACCGGTGGTGCCGGAAGTATCGGTAGCGAACTCGTTCATCAATTGTTATCTTATAATCCTGCATTGGTTGTTGTGGTTGATAATGCAGAAACCCCGGTTTTTGAACTACGTCATGAGTTACTTAAAGAAAATGCATCAGTGGAGTTTGTATTGAAATGCATAATTGCAGATGTTACTGATAGGCAAAGGATGTCGAAGATTTTTGAAAAGTATCAGCCAACAATGGTTTATCACGCTGCTGCTTATAAGCATGTACCATTAATGGAGGATCATCCTGAGGAAGCGTTGAGGGTGAATGTTTTCGGCACCAAAAATATTGCTGATCTTTCGGTAGAGTACAATGTTGAGCGCTTTGTTATGGTTTCTACTGATAAGGCTGTCCGGCCTACCAATGTAATGGGAGCAAGCAAACGACTGGCAGAAATGTATTGCCAGTCGCTTGGGCAGGCAGGTAAAGAAAAAACCAAGTTTGTTACCACACGTTTTGGTAATGTGCTGGGGTCTAATGGATCTGTTGTGAAGATTTTTAGAAAACAGATTAAGGCCGGTGGTCCTGTTACTGTAACACATCCTGAAATTACAAGATTTTTCATGACCATTCCTGAAGCCTGTCAACTTGTGCTCGAAGCCAGTATTATGGGGCATGGCAGTGATATTTTTGTTTTTGATATGGGTGAGCCGGTAAAAATTGCAGAATTGGCCAAAAAGATGATCCGGCTTTCCGGAATGCGCCCCGGTGAAGATATTGAAATCGTTTACTCAGGGTTACGCCCCGGCGAGAAACTGTATGAGGAATTATTATGTTCAAATGAAAATACCACAGAAACACATCATCCTAAAATTATGATCGCCAAGGTTGATCAGATTGCCAATGGAAGTGTTACTTATTTAATTAATGAATTACGAACCGCTCTTCAGGAAAACGACCAGTATGCACTGGTAAAATTACTTAAATCCGGCATCCCGGACTACCGCAGTAAAAATTCAAAATTTGAGAAACTTGATCAAAAAGTTGCAGAGAGTGCATAAGCATCATTGTTTTGGATTTTATCTTCCAGCTAAAGGAATATTTATACTTTTCATACTGATATTTGTTCAAGTAAATCATGGTGCTGCTCAATCGTTAACAGGGCTTAGTGGTGGATATAGCATCCCATCAGCCGGTTTTCAGGAGGATAAGACAATCTATTTTGGTAATGCCTACCTGAACAGTAAATATTACGATCTTTATTCTAACGGGAATAATTATTCATATTCTCTTGGTTACTTTGGGCTTACATTTTTGCCTTTTGCCGAAGTGAGTGTAAGAATCACATACCCAAATGGTTATAATGAAGATCATGAAGATATAATCATCGGCGACAGAATGATATCCGGACGGTTGAGGATACTTAAAGAAAGAAAATACTTTCCGGCGATCGTACTTGGGTTGCAGGGTTTTTACAAAACAACAGGAGATGACCTGTTAAATACCGGTGGGAAAGGGGCTTCATTTTTCAACTCATCTTACCTGGTTATGTCAAAAGATATTCATCCGGGAAAAGTTTTGGAAAGCGTAAGGTTTACCTTAGGGTATGGTTCAGATTTCATTGCAGCTAATACCCATCAATTCATCGGCCTATTCGGTGGAATTAACCTCTCACCTAAAAATTTGGAATGGCTTGAATTGATGCTGGAATATGATGCCGATAAATGGAATGCCGGAATGCGTGTTACAATAGTGAAACACGTTGTATTGCTTGCCGGTTTTGAGGGCATGGATTCCTTTTCTGGTGCGATCAACTACAGGTTTCGGCTGCCGTGATACAATCGTGTGGATAAGTCTTCACATTTTGCAATGCCCTCCACGCTTCACGCAGTGCTCTCGACGCTAAACACCATACCCTCCCCCTCTGCTTTATCCCTCTTCCGCTTCGCTCTCCGCGCTATGCACTATGCGCTATGCACTATGCGCTCTGCACTCTGCACTATGCCCTCCCCCTCGGCTTTATTCCTCTTCCGCTTCGCGCTACTTCAACGGAAAAATCTTCTCTTTTAACAAATAATCCAAAATAGTATCCACATTGGTATCCTGATCCTGCGGTTTCAGTGTAAGGTTTGGGTGCTCCGGATTTTCGTATTCGGAATCCACGCCAGGCATATTTTCAATCTCACCGTTATCAGCTTTTTCGTATAGCAATGGTTTGTTGTTGCGGCTGTAATCCAGGTCGGCATTCATGTAAACAAGGTGGAAATGATCTTCGCCTATGATCTCCGCTACCTGTTTACGAATGTCCTCGTCAGGCGAAATGAATGAGCAGATGGTAATGATGCCCTGGTCGCAAAGTATTCTGGCAACATGTGCTACCCTGCGCAGGTGTTCGGCGCGGTCGGCAGGAGAGTAGTCCAACTCCCGCGAAAGTCCTGACCTTACCGTACTGCCATCCAGAAGCACCACCGTGGCACCTTCGTCAAAGAGGCGTTTTTCAAGGGTGTAAGCCAGATGGTTTTTGCCACTTCCGTGTAATCCGGTGATCCAGACCACGGCACCTTTTTGGTTGTAGGCCTGTTCCCTGGCCTCCCGGCTGATCAGGGCCTCCCCTCTGGCTATTTTTTCCTTGTCCATGTCTGTGATACGCGAAGGCAGGTCTTTGCCTTTCAGTTGGTCGATGATCATGCCTACTGCACTGGTGTTGTGGGTCACCGGGTCGATAAGCACAAATGAGCCGGTGCCATGATTTTTGAGGTAAGGATCAAAAAAGATCGGTTTTACGGTTGTGATGACCGCACGCCCG
>CAYNDN010000439.1:0-4721 GCA_964395075.1 uncultured Lentimicrobiaceae bacterium
CATGGGGTCATCGGGCAGAAATTTCAGTATGGCGGCGCGGGCTTCGTTGCCCATCGTTTCCCACTCATCTTTTCTTTGCCAGGCTCTTTCCAGTGCTTCATCCAGTGCTTCAACGGTTGGCCTGGTGGCTATGAAGCCGGAAATATTATCGCTGATAACTTCGGTGTGCGCACCGATATCGGTGGCGATGGGAACCCTGGCACAAAGCATTGCGGCAACGAGTACCAGTGGCAGTCCTTCCATAAACGAAGGTAAAAGTATGGCATGGTTATATGTCCACACTGCTGGTATGTCACCGGTAAATCCCTGAAAGGTAACATTGGTAAGGTGGAGGTCGTAAACCTGCTTTTTAAACACATCCTCATCCTGACCTTTGCCATAAATATTGAGGTGGACAGGTCGGTTTTTCCACTTTTGCTTTGCAAAGAGTTCGATGGCCAATTGCTGCCCTTTATGAATATTATGCAAATTGCCAACAATGGCAATGTTCAGAACTTCGCCGGATTTTGGATACGGAATTTTGATGTTGCGTTCAACATCAGCCTGGTTGTAATATATACCTGAATTTGTGATGGGATGCCCGAGCCTTTTTTCCATCACCCGAAGGTTGTTTTCTCCTGTAAAGAGAACGATTTCAGCCCCTTCCTGTCCTTTGATGAGGCTCGGAACAAGTTGTTCGTTCACAGGCCAATACATGGGTTCTTTGGTAAGTTGGTTGAGGATGACGTAAGGAATTTTTGACGCACTGCATTGATCGTACCATTCGATGCCTTCGTCCTGGTCGCCGATGGAAATAATCATCAGGTGAGGATTGAAGTTTACAATTTCGCTGAATTCGAAATGTTTTTTGAACAATATCTTAATACCGGCTTTTCTAAAATCATCAAAAAAATCGGGCTCGGGGTCCCACTTTTTAATTACCACAATTACCTCATCGCCTCGCATTTTTGTTTCGAGTGCAGCCTCAATCCAAAGTTTTTCGCTCCCTCCCATCGAAGCGCCATCGTTGGTGGTTAGAAATACCCACCGCTTTTTCTTCGTCTCTGCCCGGGTAGTCAGTTGTTTAATTTTGGTGCTAATGGTTTCATAAGGATAGTATTTGTTAAAGTCTTCTTCTTTTGTGTTTGGATAAAAAGCTCTGATTTGCTCGTGGATGTGAAATTTCCATTTTTCGGCAAACAGCGGGCTTAGCTCGTACAGTTCCAAAACCCTTGTGTGAATTTTCGCGGCTTCCTGCAAAAGGGTAAGTTTTTTTTGTTCATCGCTGTTGAATTGTGTGGTGAGGGTTTGGCTGTGGCGCCGGTGAAAGTTGAGTTTTTCACTGCAATAGGCTATTTGCCGGTCTTTTAATAATTCGATATAAAAAAGCCAGTCGCCGGAAAATCTGTACGCTTCAAGTTTATTAAAGATGTCGGGCGGTATGGCCTCTTTTCTAAAAATTACACTGCTAACATTCAGGATGGAATTTTTTACACCAAGCCCAAAATTTATTTCCTGCGTACTTTTTACCCTGTAATCGTATTTCCAATGGTTGAAATCGAGTTTTCGATGATAACCGGTGTAGTCGCCGGTAATGTTATCATTTTCATCAATGATATTGGAATTGCAATGCGCCAATGCCACCTCGGGATGGTTGAAAAACGGCAACATCATGGCGAGAAAATGAGGGTCTGAAAAATCGTCACTTTCGGCAATCCATATTATTCTGCCTTTTGCCATTTCAATTCCCTTTTGCCATTGGCGAAATATCGAACCACTGTTTTCCTTGTTAATTACAACAGATGTATTGGGTTTCGACCTGTACTTTTCTATTATTCTCAAACTATCATCCGTAGAAGCATCATCCAAAATGATTACTTCAAATTCTCTGAATGTTTGATTGTAAATGGACGATAGCCTTTCATCGAGAAACTGTGCGTAATTATAGTTTGGTACAATTACCGTGACTACAGGGTGCAAATTGCCGACCTTCAGGCAATGGTTCAAAATTTTGGGTGCAGAAATGTCAATGGTAAATCCCGACAGGAATTTTTCACGGGCTTTTGCCCCAAGTTCGGTTTTTAGGCTCGGGTTATTTTGAAGAAGCACTATCTTTTCAGCCACGGCATTTACATCTTCATAAGGAACCACAAAACCTGCGTCATTTTCAACAAAGCCGGGCATTCCACCCGAATCTTCAAAACATATTACAGGGATGCTGCATTGGGCTGCTTCAAGGCAAACAAGGGGAAAAGGGTCTTCTCGTGAGGATAAAAAGAAAATATCGCCAGCCAGAAAATATTCATAAAAATTCTCTTTTAAAGGGAGAAAAGTAATATGATTATTCACGTGGTTGCTGATTATTTTTTGTTCCAGTTCGTCCCAGGTGCAGATATCGTGAAGCCTCCGATCAGTTTCCCAACAATTATCACCAATCCAGATAAAAAGAAAATCGGTTATCCCTTTTTGTTTTAAAACAATGGCTGTTTCGATGAATAAATCCACGCCTTTTCGCCAGGTAATGGTTCCGGCCCCAAAAACCAACATGCCATCATTTGGCAATCCAAGCTTTTTGCGAAGCTCACTTTTGGAGCTATCAAAATACAAATCTCTTGTTTCGATAAAATCCGGTACCATGATTATCTTGTCGGGAACAATCCCATGATTTTGGATCAAATTTTCAGCAACAGGATTGGAGGCAACTAAAAACGCTGAAGTGAATTGATGCATATTTTTAATGGCAGCGGTTGATTCGTACAAGCTGATGGTTTTTTGGAGTTCATGAACGTGCGTAATTACCGGGACATTGAGGTAACTTAATTCATCGTAGATGGCCGAAGAAACAATTGTGTTTCCATAAACCAAATCAGTTTTGCCAATAAATTCACGAATGGTGGCTGAAAAATCTTCTTTTTTCGGGTAATATTTTTCGCACTCATCCCAAACCAGGGTGGGTGCAATGGCATGGTATTTCTCAACAAGTTCTCCACCGGTTAACAGAATTATTTTAAAATCAAAACCTGTATTTCTGTAAAACCACTTTACTAAACTTAGCAATAGCATCTGGCCACCGCCAATTCGGCCATCGTGCCCAATAAATAATATGGAGGCTGACCCTTTGAATTTTAGAATTTCAACATTATTCAGCTCATCGTTCGGGTTAAATTTCTTTACTTTCCAGCCTTCTTTTATTTCTCCGGCCGCAATAACGCTCTTTATCTGCCTGTGCTCAGTTTTACCATGAAGCAGGTAATGCAAAAGTGGATTAACGCCCGATTTTTTTACATCATCGTAACGTAAAAGGTAATAAGTAGTGTCGAAGAGACTGCTCGGATTTCGTCCCTCTTTCCAGCCAAACAGCATAAAATGGTTCAAAGCATTTATACCCGATTGTTTTACATCCTGATTGTTGAGCAGGTAATAGTCAACATCAAAAAGCCCGCTTTTTTCAATCAGTTTTTTTACACGCTTGTAATTAATCTTTGATTTGTATTTGGTTATAGAATCGTTGAGATTCAGGATATTTAGAATCCGATCCACTTGTTTGGCTATTTTGAATGCAAGGCTATTTCTCATACAATGTTTAAGTTGCTCATTTTCCTGTCTTTGATTTTGCAGTTCAGATGCAGTTATTTCGAATTGTTTCCTGACAATCAAATTTTCCTCTTTTAAAGAAGCTATTAATTGATTTTGGTCATTGATGTTGGCCTTCAACGAATTGCTTTCGTTTTTCAGGCCATTGCAATGTTCTTGAATGTGGTAAATCTGTTCTAATTCAAAGATTTCCTGGTAGTCGAAGCTCATTAGTAATTGTACAAGTTGATGTGCATCCAGTCGTGGAATCCATTTCTGGTAAATCTTTTCCCTGTAGCGATGAATAGCATCCCTGTCGGAATAGACACCAGACATGCCCATATCACGATAAATGCCCCCCTTTTGAGGCAGGAAAATCAAATTACCATGCTGAATGACCTGCATGATGAAATCCCAGTCTTCGTAAAGTGAAAAAGAGCAATCGAAACGAACTTCTTTTGTCAGCAGTTGGCTTTTATAAAGTAATGCCATATTCGGGATATAGTTTCCCCAGTAAAGTTTTAGTCGTTCAAAAGGGTATTGATATACCACGACTGCCCGGGAAACATCTATTTTTTCGATGATGTCGTAAGCTGCGGTAGCAGTACTATTCTTCAATGCAGTGTAAAGACTCAGCAGATGGTCAGCCAAAAGCAGATCATCCTCATCCAAAAAGCAAAAATATTCGCCCTTCACCGCATCCAATCCTGCGTTTGCTGCCGCGGGGCGGTTTAGGGCTTTGTTTTTTGAGATCGGCCGCAGCGGAAATTTGCCGCAGCTTGTACCGAGTTGCAGGGGGTCTTTGCCTCGGGCATCCACCACAATCACTTCAAGGTTTGGGTAAGTTTGGTTGGCGATGGATTCCAATGCTTCGGGCAGCTCGGGGCGGTTCATGGTGCGCACAATCACCGAGATAAGCGGGAAGTCCTCACCGGATTTTGTTTCCGGAAGTTTTTCTGTATCATACAATTGTTTTTCCTGCCACAGCATTTCGCCGGTTTTCAATTCGTTGCTTTTCATAGCCAGGTAGGCTTCGGCAAATTTTACCTCTTTGCCCAGCGTGTAGGAGCGATAAGCATGCAGGGAGCGGATGTGGGTTTTGTAATCCTGCACGGCTTGCTGGCTTGCAAAACAATCCATCGCCTGATCGAGACGTGGCTGAAGTTGGG